>JAIUNH010000552.1 GCA_020161965.1 Pseudomonadota bacterium | reverse complement strand
TGCGCAGATGGATTTCCTTGTTGAGCGCGTCGAGACGCTCCGCGTCTTCGAGCGTGAGCGCCTTCATTTCGCCGTCGCTGGGCGAGCGGTAGTCTTCGAGGAATTTCATCGCGCCGACTCTCCCCCGAAAGGGCGAAACGGGCAAGAGTCAGGCTTTAACCGCTGCCAGCAACGCCGCCAAGCGCCGGTCGCGCAAGCCCAAACGTTCGAGATGTTCGACCGTGTTGGCGAGATAGGCGGCGTTGGGCCCGCGCTGGCCATGCGCGTCGCGGATGATCCGTGCGGCATCTTCCAACGGCAGCTTGCCCGCATAGGATTCGCCGTCGCGGTCGATCACGAAAGTTCGCGCCACGACCTCGCGCCCGTCCAGCAAGGTGATCGACAGATCCATGCAGTGATAGGACTGGTTCAACATTTCCCGGTCCCAAAGATAGGCCATCGTGGTTTCGCGATGTTCGTTCGCCACGCGATAGGCGATGCCCCGGCACGAGCCGCCCTTGTCGAGGCCCAGCACCAGGCCGGGCTTTTCGGGCGTGCCGCGATAGCGCGTCGAATAAAGACAAAAGGCGCGGTGGAAGCCCATCAGCTTCGCCGGCCGCGCCTCTTCGAACGGAAAGCCCGGATCCCAAATCAGCGACCCATAGGCGAAGAGCCAGAAATCCGCCGTGTCGGGCGGCGGCGGACAGCCTTCACATTCCGGGATTTTGCCCGTGCGCGGGCGGGTTTGCGTCAATGTCGATGGCATCGCTTGGTCAACTCTTACGCACAAGATAGACGCCAAACGCCGTCAGCGCCATGCCCGCCAACGCGAGAAATCCTAAAACCTCGCCGAACAAAACCCAGGCCATCAGCGCCGTGGTCGGCGGGACCAAGTAAAACAGGCTGGCCGTCTGGGCCGCCGCCCCGCGCCTTGCCAGCAGCATCAGCAGCGAAATCGCCCCCATCGACAGGACCAGGATCAGCCAGGCGAGCGCGCCAAAAAGCTGGGGCGTCCAGTCGATGGCCCTGGTTTCGAAGGCGAACATCGGCCCGACCAGCACCAAGGTCGCCGCCGCATATTGGATCACCCCGCCGGTCGCAAGATTGACGTTACGGCAGAAGCGCTGCTGGTAAAGCGTGCCGAAGGTGATGCCGAACAGCCCGATCACCGAGGGCCAAACCGCGACCAGCGGAATGCCTTCGAAACCCAGTTTCTCCCACAGCACCGCCCCCACGCCGACGAAGCCCAGGCCCAGGCCCAGCCATTGGCGCGGTGTGACGTCTTCGCCCAGGGCCCGGATGATCGCGGCGGTCAGCAGCGGTTGCATGCCGACGATCAGCGCCGACAGACCGGCGGGCAGGCCCCAGGAAATCGAGACGAACACGCCGCCCAGATAGACGCCGTGCAGGGCGGCCCCCACCACCGCGACGTGCAAGGCTTGGCGTCCGCGCGGCCAAGGTGCCTTCACCGCCAGCGACCACGCGACGAATAACGGTGTCGCGATCGCGAAGCGCACGACCAGGAAGGTCAGCGGTTCGATATAGGGCAACCCGGCCTTCGACCCGATAAAGCCGGTCGACCAGAGCGCCACGAAAACAAGGGGAACGAGATGGGCCATCGCGAAGCGCGCGGACCATAGCCTATAAATGGCGCCATGAAACGCTACGCCAAGCACTTCGCCTATGCGGGAATCGCAATCGTCTTTCTGTGGACCGTGTTCTGGATGGTCACGGCGCAGAATATCCTGCGCCGGATCGAGACATGGCGGACGGTCCAAGCCCAGTCGGGCGTGACGCTCGAATGGGATCAGCTCGACATCAAAGGCTGGCCGTTCGGCTGGCGCGCCAATGTCGACAAACCCCGCGCCGCGGGTGCGGGGCCGTCCGCCTGGGCATGGTCCGGCGAACGCCTCACCGCGTCGCTCGATCCGTGGAACCTGCGGGAATTGCGCGTGCGCCTGCCGGGTGCGCAAGAAGCGTCGTTCGGTACAGGCGATCTCGAAACCAAACTCGGCCTCCGCGCCGCACGGCCCGACGCGACGATCGCCTTCGACGAAAGCGGCAAGGTCGCATCGCTGATTCTGGACTTCGAAGCGCTGGAAGCGACGATCGACGGCTCGGCGCCGCTGTCGATGCGCAAGCTCGACGCCACGTTATCGCCCAACCGCCCGGCCAATCCCGATCATCGCGCCGATACGTTGGACCTCAAAATTTTGGCGCAGGGCGTGCGCTTGATCGAGCCTGTACCCGCACTCGGCCGCGACATCGCGCGTGCGGAGTTCGTCGGCAACGTGAAAGGCAGCATCGTTGGACGGGAAACCAAACTCGGCCCCGCTTTGCGCGCGTGGCGCGACGATGGCGGCACGCTGGAGATCAAACTTCTCGGTCTCGATTGGGGCCCGGCGCATCTCACGGCCGAGGGCACGCTGGCGCTCGACGATCAGGACCGGCCCTTGGGGGCGGGCACGATCCGTGTCGCCGGCTGGCGCGAAACGATCGACGCCCTTCAAGCGGCGCAGATCATCGAGCCCGGCCCGGCGGCGATCCTGAAAATCGGCCTCGGATTTTTGGGCCGTACGGGCGGCACCAACGACGGCAGCGTGCAAGTGCCGATCGCATCGCAAGACGGCCGCTTGGTCGTGCAGCGCGTACCGGTGATGCGCGTCCCGCCGCTGAAGCTCGACTGATCACATATTGGGATAGTTCGGGCCG
>JAIUNH010000551.1 GCA_020161965.1 Pseudomonadota bacterium | reverse complement strand
TTGTCCGACTTTACCGAAGAAGCTGTCGCGCGCCCCGACGTTCTCGACCTTGCCGCCCGCGTCACCGTGGTCGAGGACAACGGCTACAACGCCGCCTATCCGCAAACCTATCTCACCGATCTCGACATGACGTTCGCCGATGGCGTGCGCCGCCAATGTGCGCCCCACCTCATCCGGAAGCCGAGCATGGTCCAGCGCTACATTTTGGCCGAGTTGCGCGGAAAGCATTCGCGCCATTCCAGCCTTGTTGGCGTCGGTCCACCACGTCAAGCCCGAATACCGGAACCCGCGCTCCACAAGCCTCGAAAACGTGCCCGGAAGGGCATCTTCGGCGTAACCGCTTGCGATATGACCAATGATCCCATCATACCCCTCGCCAGCCAAAAACGCGATTTGTCGCGCCTCACCCGTGCCGCGCCCCTTAAGCAGCTCAAGAATTTGATCGGCGTACGCCCGGCCAATGGGGACACCGTTGTGGGTCAATGCAACGGCTTTTGTCACAAGATCGCCCGCCGAGGAAATAACGGCACCCATCAGCTTGCCGAAGCTTTGCGCATCGCGAATCGCCTGATAAATCGCGGCGCGCCCATAGTTCACCGGCGTCGATGAGCGCCCGGATGCAACCGAAAAAGCCGCAGCCAAACCGCCCTGCTCAAGCTTGAGGTCGTTGATTAACGAGGCGCGCTTTTGGCCTGGAATGTCTGCCCTCGATCGAACGCGCGACTCCAAGGCGTCGGCGATCGATCTAAGCATTGCCTCCGGGTTGGGCCCAAAAACATCCATCAGCGCGCCCGCGCGGGCTGCGTGGTTTTGGTGCGTCACGAAGGCATCCCAGATGTGCCCCTCTCCGAATTCCCGGCGATAGTCGAGCCAGGATTCGGCGTCCTTGAAATGCAGCACGCGATGGCGTTCCAGCGAACGCGCGAGATTGGCGGGGCCGGTGAAATCGCCGCGCTGCGCCGCCGTTTCCGCCCGGTCGCGCCCCGTGACGATGTTGGTCCACACCTCGCCCAGGATGTCGGGGATTTCCTCGGGTGTCGCTTCGGGGAACGACCGTTTGAGATCCAAGCGGCCCATCGCGGCGCGGACCCAGGCATCCTGCCCTGATTTCACTAGCTTACGAGGGTCATGGCGCTGCGGACCCGCCCAGCCGTCCAGCTTGCCGATATTCGCCCCGCGCGCGTTGAGCGCCACGCGCGATGCCTCGAATGACTCAGCCAGCGCCTCGGACAAGAACCGCGCGTCGCCGTTGCGCGTCTTGCCCGGCATGCCGCCTTCGCGCCGCTCGGCCATTTCGCGCACGACGTCATCGAGGAACGCTTCGTCGCGCAGCAGCCGTACAATATGGCGCCGGTCATCGGCGGCCAACTTTGCCGTGACCCCACCGACAAACCGCGCCTCAAGCGCCTGCCTAATCGCCTGCACGGAATACCGGCCACCTTCGACCGCGTGCGTTGTTCCGTGGAGCAACGCCTTTATGGACTGCACCTCGTTAAGACGACCAAGGTATCCCTCGATGCGCTTGTCGAGCTCAACGCGCTTCAACACGTTGAGCGCAGCGTGTTTCGCCTTCAACGCGGTCTCGATCGCCGCCTCGTCGGCCGCTTCGCGGGCGGCTTGGGCCAGCCGGGCGTTGGCGTCGTCGACCGCGCCCTCGGCCTCCAGCGCGCGCAACCGGCGGTCAATCTTGGAAATCAGCGCTTCGGCGTCCGCGTCGGACAGCTTGCCGCCCGAGGCTTCGCGCACGGCGGCAATGCAGGCGTCAAAGGCCATGGTCTATCCCTTCAAGCAGCTTGCGGCGGCGGGGGCCGCCTCGTCGAACGCCGCCGCACGGGCAAGGTCCGCGCGCGCCGCCTTCGCCGTTTCGGCGTGGCGGGGATCGACCTCCAATTCGGCGAGCAGCGCGTCGGTGTCGCTTTCCAGCGCCTTGCGTTCCGGGTTCGCGGAGCGGGTGGGCGTGGCATCGGCCGGCGCTTGCGCGGCTTGCGCGGCGCGAGCAGGAGTGGCCGCGATCGGATCAGCCTGACGCAGCACGGCATCGATATCGAGGCCCGGCGAAAAATCGACCCGCCGGCGCGCGATGGCGTCGGCCAGGGCGATGCGGGATTCGATGCGCGGCGTGCGTGCACGGGCCTTGCGTTCGGCCTCGCGCATCGCAGCGGACATTTCGGGGGCGAGTTCGCGCAGCTTCAATTCGTCGGCCAGCACAGCTTGACGCACGCGGGCGGCGTCGGGCGTGTCTGTCGTCCGTGCGCGCTCCAAGGCCGCGTCGCGTTCGGCGGTCAGCGCGTCGATTTCCTTGGTCAGGCGCGCGCGGTTCTTGGCCGAGGCGGTTTCCGCCCGCGCTTGCAGGGCGTCGATGCGCGGATCGAAATCGGCGCGGACCTGGGTTTCGGCCGAGACGCGCAATTCGTCGAGCCAGCGGCGCTGGGTGTCCATGCGCGTTTGGATTTCGTCGACACGGGCGGCGATATCCGGCGCGATCTCGCGGAAGATGGCGCGCGGGTCCGGCTCGGCGCCCAAGCGGATATCGGGCGCGGTGTCCATCGTGCGGCCGAGCGCCGTCGAGGACATGAGGTCCGACATGCGGGCCGAGGCGCGATTGATCGCCGTAGCATCGAATTCACCGGCAAGGCGCGGGTCAACGTCGATCGGCCGCCCCTCGGCCAAATCGCGCATGGCGGAACTGAGG
>JAIUNH010000550.1 GCA_020161965.1 Pseudomonadota bacterium | reverse complement strand
CGCGGCCCTTGATCGCGGCCCAAGTGTCGCGTGCCAGCACGGCCACACCGGTCGGCACGGTCACCACATCGACCACGCCGGGGACGGCTTTCGCCGCCGTCGCATCGACCGACGCGACCTTGCCGCCGAACACCGGCGGATGTTCGATCGTCGCGATCAACATGCCGGGAAAGCGCAGATCGATGGTGAAGTCATGCGTGCCGTTGGTCTTCGGCGCGCTGTCGTAACGGCGCTGGCCCGGCTTGCCGATCAAATTCCATTCCGCGGGCGATTTCAGCGCGACGTTTTGGGGGACGGGTTCCTTCGCGGCGGCGTCGGCGAAGGCGCCGAACGTGGCGCCCCGGCCGCTGGCCGCATGGAACAACGTGCCCTTCGACACGGCGATTTCCGATGCCGGCACGTTCCACGCCTTGGCGGCGGCGGAAACCAGCATCGTGCGCGCGATGGCGCCAGCCCGGCGATAGCGTTCCCACGACGACGACATAGCGGTTGACCCGCCCGTCCCTTGCGCGGCCCCGCCCCAGGCGGCGTTGCCGTAAAGGGCGAGATTGCCGCTGCCGCCTTCCACGCGGATCGTCGACCAATCGGCGCCGAGTTCCTCGGCGACCAGCGTGGCGATGCCGTTATAAACACCCTGCCCCATATCCATATGCGCGGACAGCACAGTCACCGCATTGTCGGTGCCGATGCGCACATAGCCCGCGAACGGGTTGGGCACGGCGGCGGCGGCCGGCGCTTGAGCCGAAACCGGGAAGCCGATCGTCAACCCCGCCCCGGCGGCGGCGGTGCCGACCAGGAATTGGCGGCGCGTCGGGCGGAAGGAAGCGGGCGAACGCTTGGCGAAGAATTTGTCCATGAAGGTCATGTTGCGTCCTCCCCTCAAGCCAGCGACTTGGCGGCGTCGTGGATCGCCGCACGAATGCGTTGATACGTGGCGCAGCGGCACAGATTGCCCTGCATCGCCGCGTCGATGTCTTCGTCGCTCGGCTTCTGGTTTTCGCGCAGCAGCGCCACGGCCGACATGATCTGACCCGATTGGCAGTAGCCGCATTGCGGCACGTCGAGCTTCACCCACGACGCGCGGATCGCGGCGGCGATCTTGTCGTTGACGCCCTCGATCGTCGCGATCTTGGCGCCAACGGCGGATTCGACCGGCGTTTGGCAGGCGCGTACCGGCTGACCATCCAGATGGACCGTGCAGGCGCCGCATTGGGCCATGCCGCAGCCGAACTTGGTGCCGGTCATGCCCAGCTGGTCGCGCAACACCCACAGCAAGGGCATGTCGGCGGGCGCATCGACCGCGATCTTGCGGCCGTTGATGTCGAGCTGCATTTGCATAATCGAGCCTCCTGCCCGGCCGAAACGGCCGGAATCCTGTTTGCGATTTCGAATATCGGCGCGCGTCGAAGGGAATTGGGGGGATGGGGTCGAGCCTAGGCCGCGCGGCCGTTGCCCTCAACATCGGTATGCGCGTGTGCGGCTTCAAGCGCCGTCTGCCGCCGGAACGGATTCGCGAAGGAATTCCGGACGCTCGCGAAAGTCGCAAACTGGTTGCACCCCGCCGCGTCCGCCGCCATTCTGCCGTTATGGCCGGGAAAATGGTTACGCAGCACACGCGCGCCGAGGTCGAGGGGCTTCTCGCGGCGCTCGAAGGTCACGCGGACGGCGTGATCGAAGCGGCCAAGCTCGTCTCCACCAAGATCAGCGAGCAGGAATGGCACGCCTATTCGTCGTTCCGCGACCGTTGCGACGATTTCGATACGCTGGCCATCGTCATCGAATACCGGCTGAAGAATCTGCGCGGCGGACGCGACGTCCAACTCGATCGGCAGTTCGAGGAATTGCAGCTTTTCATGCTGACCGCGACGCTGCAGACCAGCCTGCACTTCCTGAAAATCCTGTCGCAGAAGAACGATCTGCCGCTCGGGTCGAAGGATATTCTTCTGGGCGAATTGCGGTCGATCTATCGGGTCAAGCAATTGCTCGAACTCGATCGCTACAAGACCAAAATCTCGAGCCGCGCCGCGAAGGACATCGAAACGGCCGAGGAAATCCTCTCCCTCATCATCGAGCGCGCGCCGAGCCTGTTGCAGCTCGGCGTCGTCGAGGACGCCTGATGCTGATCACAACGCCCGAAAACATCGCGAAACAGAACGAAGTCCAGCTCGTCAAGATCCGCGAGATGCTGACGGCGCTGGAACAAGGTGCCACGCGCGTCATCATGGCGGCGCGCCAAGCCTCGGCCGACGCGAGCCAGGACAAGTATCACGCCTATCTGGAATTCCGCGAAGTGGTCGACGATTTCGACACGCTCGCCATCGTCATCGAATACAAGCTGAAGCGCCTGCGCGACGAGAAAGCGGTCGCATTGTCCGAGAAATTCGACGAGCTGACGGCGTTCATGCTGTCCTCGATCGTCAGCGCGTCGCTCCATTTCCTGCGCATCCTGTCGGAGAAGACCGAGATGCCGCTGGGTGCCCGCGACGTGTTCAAGTCGGAACTGCGCAGCCTCTATCACGCCAAGGATCGCATCGAGAGCGAGCGCTATATCGGCCGCCTGAACGAGCGCACGCGCGCGGATCTGGTCGCCGCCGAACAAATCCTCGAAGTCGTGATCGAAAAGGCGCCACGCCTGCTGCGCTTCGACGATAAGGAAGATTGAGCCGGGCGCTCAGCGCTTCTGCTTGGCTTTGTCCTGGAAAATCTTGCGCTCGAC
>JAIUNH010000549.1 GCA_020161965.1 Pseudomonadota bacterium | reverse complement strand
GTCGGACAAGCCCACGCTGATCGCGTGCAAGACGACGATCGGCTACGGCGCGCCGACCAAGGCGGGTACGGCCGCGAGCCACGGCTCGCCGCTGGGGGCTGGCGAAATCGCCGAGACGCGCAAGCGTCTGGGCTGGGAGCACGCCCCCTTCGAAATTCCGACCGACATCCTCGACACTTGGCGCGGCTACGGCGCCAAAGGTGCCGCGACGCGCGCCGCGTGGGAACGTCGCCTCGGCAAGCTCGACGCCGAAAAGCGTGCGGAATTCCGCCGCACGTCGGAAGGCAAGCTGCCCAAGGGCTGGCTCGACGCTTGCGCCGAATACAAGGCGAAGCTGTCGGCCGACAAGCCGTCGATCGCCACGCGTGTGGCTTCGCAGAACGCGCTGGAAGTTTTGTTCGCCGCCGTTCCCGAACTCGCGGGCGGCTCGGCCGATCTGACCGGTTCGAACAACACCAAGGCCAAAGCCCAAGCGCCGGTGAAGCCGGGTGCCTTCGGCGGCGCCTATATCCATTACGGCGTGCGCGAGCACGGCATGGCCGCGGCGATGAACGGCATCGCGCTGCATAAGGGCCTGATCCCTTACGGCGGCACGTTCCTGGTCTTCGCGGATTACTGCCGCCCGTCGATCCGCCTGTCGGCGCTGATGAAGCAGCGCGTGGTTTACGTGTTCACCCATGACTCCATCGGCTTGGGCGAAGACGGGCCGACGCACCAGCCGGTGGAAACGCTCGCTTCGCTGCGCGCGATCCCCAATCTGTGGACGTTGCGCCCGGCCGATGCGGTCGAAACGCTGGAAGCCTGGCAGATGGCGCTGGGCCGCACCGACGGGCCGAGCGTGCTGGCGCTGACGCGCCAGAACCTGCCGACGTTGCGCGTCGATCCGTTCCCCGAGAACCTGTCCGCCAAGGGCGGCTATGTGCTGCTCGAAGCCGAAGGCGGCGAGCGTCACGCGACGTTGATCGCCACGGGTTCGGAAGTCGCCATCGCCGTCGAAGCGCGCAAGCTGCTCGCCGCCGAAGGCATTCGCGCCGCCGTGGTGTCGATGCCCTGCTCGCAGGCGTTCGATGCGCAAACGGCCAAGTACCGTAAAACGGTGATGGGCCCGTCGCGCGTACCCCGCATCGTCGTGGAAGCGGCGATCGAATTCGGCTGGGAGAAGTATATCGACGGCAAGGGTGCCTTTGTGGGCATGAAGGGCTTCGGCGCTTCGGCCCCGGCCCCCGATCTCTACAAGCATTTCGGCATCACCGCCGAAGCCGTCGCCGAAGCCGCGAAAAAAGCGCTGTAAGGCACATGCGCGACGTCTTGCTGTTCGATATCGACGGCACGCTCGCCGACACCGATGCGCTTCACTTCGAAGCGTATCGGCGGGAGCTTGCCAAGCACGGCAAGACCATCGATCACGCGACCTATATGTCCAGCGTGATGGGCCATACGAACGAGAACATCATGGCCTGGATGATGCCGGAGGCCGATCTCGCCGGCCGCCGCGCATTTTCCGACGCGAAGGAAGCGACGTTCCGCGACTTGGCGGCGACGTCGATCGTGCCCGCCGCGGGCTTGATGGCGTTGATCGATTGGGCCGAGGCCAAGCGCATCAAGATCGCCGCCGTCACCAACGCGCCGCGCGCGAACGCGGAGATGACGCTAAAGGCGTTGAAGCTCGACACGCGCATGGCGTTCGTCGTCATTGGCGACGAGCTTCCGCGCGGCAAGCCCGACCCGATGCCCTATACGATCGCGCTGGAACGCTTCGGTGCAAAACCGGGCCAAGCGATGGCGTTCGAGGATTCGCGCTCCGGCGTCAAATCTTCCGTCGCGGCCGGAATCGATACGGTCGGCATGACGACCGGGCTTTCCAAAGACGTGCTGATGGCCGAAGGTGCCGTCGGTGCGGTTCCCAATTTCGCCGATCCCTGGCTGATCGCGCGTCTTCAGGCCGAGTACGGCTCGGCCCCAACAACGAAAGCAGCGTGAAGGAGAAACGACACATGGCCGCCAAAGTCGCGATCAACGGTTTCGGGCGCATCGGGCGCCTCGTCCTGCGCGCCCTCGCCGAAGCGGGGCGCAGCGATCTTCAGGTCGTGGGCATCAACGATCTGGGCCCCGTGAAGTCGAACGCCCATCTGCTGAAGCATGATTCGGTGCATGGCTTGTTCCCCAAGCCCGTCACCACCGGCGACGATTGGATGGATATCGGTTCGGGCAAGATCAAGGTCACGGCCGAGCGCGATCCCGCCAAGCTCCCCTGGAAGGAACTGGGCGTCGACATCGTGATGGAATGCACGGGCATCTTCACGAAGCGCGAACAGGCGGCCAAGCATCTGGAAGCGGGCGCCAAGCGCGTGCTCGTCTCCGCCCCCGCCGATGGCGTGGACCTGACCGTCGTCTATGGTGTGAACCACCAGAAACTGACGAAGGACCATATCGTCGTTTCGAACGCGAGCTGCACGACCAACTGCCTCGCCCCCGTCGCCAAGGTCGCCCACGAAGCCGTCGGCATCGAGAAGGGCTACATGACGACGATCCACGCCTATACGGGCGACCAATCGACGGTCGACACGCTGCACAAGGATCTGCGTCGTGCGCGCGCGGCCGCCTTGTCGATGATCCCGACTTCGACGGGTGCGGCCAAGGCCGTGGGCCTGGTGCTGCCCGAACTCGCCGGCAAGCTCGACGGCGTGGCGATCCGGGTGCCGACGCCGAACGTGTCGATGA
>JAIUNH010000548.1 GCA_020161965.1 Pseudomonadota bacterium | reverse complement strand
CGGATATTTGGGGCCGTATGAATGCGCTGCGTCCGCGCTCGACGGTCGATTCGATGCTAGCCGCAACGGCGAAGGTTCATGGCATGACGCTGGTCACGCGCAATGTCGCCGATGTTGACGGCTTGGGCGTCGACGTACTGAACCCGTTCAAGCGCCCTTGATCGCGAAGCCCATGTAATTGACGTCCATGTCGCGGGCGAGGCGCCAGGTATCGAGCAGCGGGTTGTAGGTCACACCCGTCAAATCGGTCGTTTCGAGACCGGCATTGCGCAGGCCTTCGCACATCTCGGCGGGCTTCACGAATTTCGCCCATTCATGCGTGCCCTTGGGCAGCCAGCGCATCACGTATTCGGCACCCACGATCGCGAGCAGAAACGCCTTGGGCGTGCGGTTGAGCGTGGCGACGACCATCGCCCCACCCGGGCGCACCAGCGCCCCGCAGCTTGCGAGGAACTCCTTGGGGTCGGCGACATGCTCGACCACTTCGAGCGACAGCACCGCGTCGAAGCTTTCGCCTGCCGCGACGAGATCCTCGGCCGTGGTATGGCGGTAATCGATGGCAAGGCCCATGCGCGCGGCATGGTTCGACGCGATGCCGATATTCTTGGCCGAGGCGTCGATCGCGGTCATCGTGGCACCCATCCGCGCCAAGGGCTCGGCCACCAGCCCGCCGCCGCAGCCGATATCGAGCAGCCGCAAGCCCTGTAGGGGTTTGGCGCCCAGCGGATCGCGCCCGAAATGCCGCGCCAAACGGTCGCGGATATAGGTGAGCCGCACCGGGTTGAATTTATGCAGCGGGCGAAACTTGCCGGCCGGGTCCCACCATTCGTCCGCCATCGCCGCGAAACGCGCGATTTCGGCGGGGTCCACGCTGGAACCGGTTGCGGCGTCGGGAAGTGTCACGCGGACGAAATCTCCATGTCGCAGGGCGGAAGCCATGCTTGCTCCGCCGGGAAGATCACAGTAGATATGCCGCGCGCGCGCACCCGGCAAGAGTCGGGTTACACGTACTTGCGCCAATACGTTGGTTTAATTCGACTTTTACCGGAGTCCGGTCGCGGTTATGGCACGTCTGGTTCTCAAATTCGGCGGTACGTCGGTCGCGAATATCGAGCGCATCCGCAACGTCGCCCAGCGCGTGAAGCGCGTGGTCGAGGAAGGCAACCAGGTTGCCGTCGTCGTTTCGGCCATGTCCGGGGTGACGAATCAGCTCGTCGCCTGGGTCAACGAAGTGTCGAAATTCTACGACGAGAAGGAATACGACTCGGTCGTGGCGACGGGCGAACAGGTCACGAGCGGCCTGACCGCGCTCACCTTGCAGGAGCTTGGCGTCAAGGCGCGTTCCTGGCAGGGCTGGCAGATCCCGCTGCGCACCGACGCGACTTATTCCAAGGCGCGCATCGAAGGCATCGACACGACCGAGATGATCGCCGCGATGGAAAAGGGCGTCGTCGCGGTGGTCGCCGGATTCCAGGGCATCAGTGCGGATAACCGCATCACCACGCTCGGTCGCGGCGGTTCGGACACGTCGGCGGTGGCGTTGGCGGCGGCCTTGCAGGCCGATCGCTGCGACATCTTCACGGACGTGGACGGCGTCTATACTTGCGATCCGCGCATCGTGACCAAGGCGCGCAAGCTCGATCAGATCGCCTATGAAGAAATGCTCGAAATGGCCTCGCTCGGCGCCAAGGTGCTGCAGACGCGGTCGGTCGAGCTCGCCATGAATCACCGCGTGAAGGTGCAGGTCCTCACCAGTTTCGAGGACAAGCCCGGCACGATGGTCGTCGACGAGGAAGAAATCGTGGAAAAGCAAATCGTCAGCGGGATCGCCTATAGCCGGGACGAGGCCAAGGTGACCCTTACCAAGGTCTCCGACCGCCCCGGCGTGGCCGCCGCGATCTTCGGCCCCTTGGCCGACAGCGCCATCAACGTGGACATGATCGTCCAGAACATCTCCGACGACGGCAAGACGACGGACATGACCTTCACGGTCGGCCGCACCGATCTCGACCGCGCGGTGAAGTTGCTGAACGAGAAGAAGTCGGCTTTGGGCTTCTCGGAGATCAAGCCCGATTCCAGCGTCGTGAAGGTCTCGGTCATCGGTGTCGGCATGCGCAGCCATGCGGGCGTGGCGCTGACGATGTTCCGCACGCTCTCCGAAAAGGGTATCAACATCGAAGTGATCTCGACGTCGGAGATCAAGATTTCGGTGCTGATCGACGAGCAATATCTGGAGCTCGCGCTGCGGGCCCTGCACACCGCCTACGGATTGGACGCGCACTAAGCCATGGATCGCATCGCCGCACGCCAGCGTCTCGACCGCCTGTGGGCGCGGGGAACCGCGTTCTTGGGCTGCGAGGTTGCGATTCTCGGCGGGGCGATGACCTGGGTGTCGGAGCGCAATCTCGTCGCGGCGATCTCCAATGCCGGCGGGTTCGGCGTGCTCGCTTGCGGCTCGATGAAGCCCGATATGCTCGCCGCCGAAATCGCGGCGACGCATAAGCTGACGTCGAAGCCCTTCGGCGTGAACCTGATCGTGATGCATCCGCAGCTTTTGGATCTCGCGCAGGTTTGCATTGATGGCAAAGTCGGCCATGTCGTGCTCGCGGGCGGGTTGCCCCCGGCGGATGTGATCAAGAAGCTCAAAGCCGCCGGCGTGAAAGTCATCGGCTTCGCGCCCGCCCCCGTCATCGGCAAGAAGCTGGTGCGCGGCGGCATCGATGCGCTGGTGATCGAAGGCATGGAGGCGGG
>JAIUNH010000547.1 GCA_020161965.1 Pseudomonadota bacterium | reverse complement strand
GCCGGTGCGGCGATATACGAAGCGCTCGCCGCCAAGACGCCCAGCACCGTGGCGCCGCCGACCGACAGCCCTGCGATCCCGCCAAGCCACACGCCCAGCGCGCCATGCAGCAGCGGCATCGCGATGGCGAAGCCGAACAGGAACGCGCCCACGCGACGGAAATCGGCGAAGCGGCGGGCGGCGACCATGCCCATGTCGAGCAGGAACAGGCACAACACGCCCTGGAAGGGTGCCGCGAAGAACGGCTCGACCGCGCGATAACCGGCGGCACCGGTCAGGAAGCCGATCGCGAGACCGCCCGCGAGCAGCACGATGCTTTTCCCGGCCAGCACTTCCGGCAAAGCCGCGCGCCAATCCGCACCGCCGCCCGGCGCCGCGATCTTCGCGAGCATCAGCGCCACGACGATGGCCGGCACTTCCATCGCCGCGAGCACGGCGGGCATGAAACCTTCGGCCGGGCGGCCGAGCGCTTGGGTATAGGCGACCGCCGCGATGAAGGTGACGGCGGAGACGGAGCCGTAATGTGCTGCGATCGCCGCCGCGTCGGCCACGCCGAAGCGGCCCAAGCGGCGCAAGATCCAAAACGACCAGATGGGGATGACGAGGCCGAGGCCGACCCCCGCCGCCATCGCCCCCGCGACCGACGCGAAGGGCGCTTCCGACAACGCCACGCCGCCCTTCAGCCCCAGGGCGAAAAGCAGGTAGATCGACATGACCGTATAGATCTGGTCGGGAAATTTGAGGTCCGAACGGACCCATTGGGCGACGGCGCCGAGGGCGAAGGACAGCACCATCGGCGACAGCAAATTCAGGCGGACGATTTCCAGCGTCGACATGTGCCCGATATAGGTTTTGCGTTGCCGATTGCCACCCCCGCCCGTCGCCGACTTCGCTTGACGGGGGGCCCCGCCCCGGCCAAGTTCTCCCGCCAATAAGCGTAAAACGGCGAGGGTTTCGGGTATGTCGATTCGGGTGCTTGCGTTGGCGGCGATTGGGGCCGTCCTGCCGGGGACGGTGTTCGCGGCGGATCTGAACGGCGCGGCGCTCGCTTGGCCCTGGGCCATTCCGTTCTGCGGCCTGCTGCTGTCGATCGCCGTGATGCCGCTCGCAGCACCGTCGCTGTGGCACCATCATTACGGCAAGATCGCACTGGCCTGGGCGCTGGGCGTGATCGTGCCGTTCATCGCATCGTTCGGGCTCGGCACCGCCTTCGCCGCGATCTGGCACACGATGGCAGCCGAATACATCCCCTTCCTGATCCTGCTGGGTGCCTTATTCACCATCGCGGGCGGCGTCTATGTAAAGGGCAATCTTCACGGCAGCCCGAAAACCAACACGGCCCTGCTGGCCGTCGGCACGGGCATCGCCAGCGTCACCGGCACGACGGGGGCGGCGATGCTGCTGATCCGCCCGGTGTTGCGCGCCAACGACGAGCGCCGCCACAATGCGCATGTCGTGATCTTTTTCATCTTCCTGGTCGCAAATATCGGCGGCAGCTTGACGCCGCTCGGCGATCCGCCGCTGTTCCTCGGCTTTTTGAAGGGGGTCGGCTTCTTCTGGCCGACGGTCCATCTATTCCTGCCGATGCTGACGGTGACCGCGATTCTGCTCGTCGCGTTCTATGCGCTCGACAGCTGGTTCTATCGTCGCGACGAGAACTTCAAGGCCAAATACGACCCCACGCCGGACGCGCCGCTGTCGATCGAGGGCAAGGTGAATATCCTGCTGCTCGGCGGCGTCGTGGCCGCCGTGCTGATGTCGGGGCTGTGGAAGCCCGGCATCGCCTGGAACATCGCGGGTACCGAGATCGAATTGCAGGGTGTCACGCGCGACGTGATCCTGGTGGCGCTGGCGTGGCTGTCGCTCAAAATCACGCCGCCGGGCTGCCGCGAGGCGAACGCCTTCTCCTGGGGCCCCATCCAAGAAGTGGCGAAATTGTTCTTCGGCATTTTCGTCACCATCGTGCCGGTGATCGCGATGCTGAAGGCCGGCAAGGACGGCGCGTTCGCGGGCGTCGTGGCCGCGGTGACGAACCAAGACGGCTCGCCCAATGCGGCGATGTATTTCTGGCTGACCGGTATTCTGTCGAGCTTCCTCGACAATGCGCCGACCTATCTCGTGTTCTTCGAACTCGCGGGCGGCGATCCCAAACAATTGATGACGTCGGGCGCGCTGACCCTCGCCGCGATCTCGGCCGGCGTGAACGAGAGCTGCTGCGAGTCGATCACCGCGACGTCGAAGGCCGCCTTCGCGAGCGCGCTCTCGAAGGGACTGCTCGTGCGCGTCGTGATGAGCAGGCGCAGGCTCGGCACCCGGCGCACCGTGTCGAGCAGCTGCTGCTGGGCCTCCTCCGAGACGAGATGCAGGTCGTCGAGCACGAGCATCACCTCTCGCGGCTGCTGCATCAGCGTCGACACGAACAGCGAGATGGCCTGATCGGGGACCCAGAGGCCGTCGAGGTAGGCGAGCACCCGGCGCCCGGTCTCATCGGGCAGCGCCGAGCCGAGCGTGCTCAGCATGCGGCCCCAGAAGGGCATGGGCAGGGCCTCTCCCTCGGCCAGGCTCACCCAGACGAGCAGCCGGCCGCGACCCCGGGCGTGCACCCAGTCGGAGGCCAGCGTCGTCTTGCCGGCTCCGCCCTCCGCGCGCAATACGATCACCCTGCCGCCGCCGTCGATCTGATCGAGCAGACGGTCGCGTCGCAGGAGTCCGGGCGTACTCGCGGCTCGCGGCTCCATGATTTCCCCTCATA
>JAIUNH010000546.1 GCA_020161965.1 Pseudomonadota bacterium | reverse complement strand
GGCGGGTAGCGGTCGGGGGCGTCCTCGGGCAGGCCGACGCTGTTGAGCAGCTCGCTGACCGTCGCGACCGCGCCGTCCCTGGTGAGCCCGCCCTGGATCTCCAGCGGCTCGGTCATCGTCCTGCCGACGGTGCGGGCGGGGTTGAGCGAGCTGTACGGGTCCTGGAAGACCACCTGGAGGTGCTTGGAGATCTCCCGCTGCGCCTTCGCGTCGCGCCGGCTGATGTCGTGTCCGCCGAAGCTCACCGAGCCGCCTGCCACCGGGGTGAGGCCGAGGATGGCCCGCCCGATCGTGGACTTGCCCGAGCCGGACTCGCCGACCAGGCCGACGATCTCGCCGGCATGGACGTCGAACGAGACGCCATCGACCGCCTTCACGGTGCCGGTCGTGGTGGCAAAATGCGTCGCGAGGTCGCGGATTTCGAGCAGCGCGCTCATCGCCGCAGCCTCGGGTTCAATTGGTCGCGCACTTGATCGCCGACCAGATTGATCGCGACGATCAGAATGATCAGCGCGACGCCGGGGTAGATCGAGATCCAATAGCGGCCGGAGAGAAGTACTTGGAAGCCGTTGGCGATCAACATGCCGAGCGACGGTTCGGTCACCGGCAGGCCGAGACCGAGGAAGGAGAGTGTCGCCTCCAGCGCGATCGAGTTGGCGACTTGCACGGTCGCGACGACGATCAGCGGCGGCAGGCAATTCGGCAGAATATGTCGGAACACGACGCGCGACGAGGAGAGCGGCGTGGACAAAGCTGCCGCGACGTAATCCTTGGCGCGTTCGGCGGTGGCGGCCCCATGCGCCGTGCGCGCGAAATAAGCGTATTGCGCGGTGACGAGGGCGGCGATCAACTGCCACTGGCCTTGACCGAGCAACGCCACGAGCACGAGGGCGAGCAGGGTCGCCGGGAAGGAAAGCTGCAGATCGACGATCCGCATGATCAGGATTTCGATCTTGCCGCCCATGAAGGCGGCGAGCGTTCCCAGCGATGCGCCCAGCGCGAAGGCGACGGCGCCCGCTGCCAGCCCGACTTGCAGCGAAACGCGCAAGCCGTAGAGGATCGCGGAGAGCAGATCGCGGCCTTGCGCGTCGGTGCCCAACCAATGCGTGAAGCCCTTCGACCCGACATAGCCGGGCGGGCGGCGCGCATCCATCAGCACGAGATTGGCGAGATCGTAGGGATTCTGCGGCGCGTAAAGCGGCGCGCACACCGCTAGCAGCACGATCGCGACGACGACGCCAAGCGCCGCGACCGCGATGCGGTTGGTCCGGAACTCGGCCCAGAAGCGGGCGACGGGCGAAATCTCGCTCATCGTTTGGCGCCCACACGCAAACGCGGGTCGAGGGCCGCGTAGGCGATATCGACCGTGAAATTGATCATGATGAACAGGAAGGCGACCAGCATCAGATAGGCGACCATCACCGGCCGATCGAGCAGCGAAATACTGTCGATGATGAGTTTGCCGACACCGGGCCAGGAGAAGATCGTCTCCGTCACCACGGCGAAGGCGAGGGTGGAGTCGAATTCGAGCCCGAACACGGTGACGATCGGGATCGCGATCAAACGCAGGACGTGGCGGCGCAGGATCGTCGTCTCGCTTTCGCCCGCCGCGCGCGCGAAACGCACGACATCGCCCAATATCGCTTCGCGTGTGCCCGCACGCGCCAAGCGGACCATCATCGCGAACTTGAACAGCGACAGGTTCAGCGCCGGCAGCAGCAAATGCGTCAGGCCCTCGCGCGTCAGGAAGCTCCATTCGACGCCGAACAGCATCGCCGTGGCGCCGCGCCCGCCCGCCGGCAGCCAGCCGAGCTGAACGGCGAACGCGAAGATCAGGACGAGGCCGATCCAGAATGTCGGCACCGAAAAACCGAGCACCGACACGGTCATCACGATCCGCGCGAAAGCGGAATCCGGTTTGTAGCCCGCGTACATGCCGAGCGGCACGCCGAGTAGCGTGGCGCCGACGACGGCGGCGAGGGTGAGTTCGAGCGTGGCCGGCAGGCGCGAGAAGATCAGTTCCAGCACCGGCATGTTGAAGATGAACGAGCGGCCGAAATCGCCGGCGAGCAGACGCAGCAGGAAATCGCGATACTGAACCCAAAGCGGTTGATCGAAGCCGTAGGCGCGGATCGCCGCTTCGCGGATCGCTTGCGTCGCGTCGGGCGAAATGACGACGTCGATCGGATTGCCGATACCGTAAACGCCGATGAAGACCAGCGCGGAGATGACGAACATCACCGCGACGGCCTGCAGAAAGCGTTGGATGACGAAACCGAGCATTTCCGTCTTCCGCGATATCCCTCAGCCCCAGCCGCCGAGAATGGCCTCGCGCGTCTCGTCCACGCCCGTTTGCCAAAGGGCGAGCATGTCCGCGTCGTCGCGCTGATAATAGCCGCCGAAATTGCCGTCGCCGAGCAGGCGCTTCTTTTCGCCCGGATCGAATTGGGGCAGGCGGGCGAGGTCGACCATCGGCTTTTGCGTCGAGGGCATCGATACGTTGCCGATCCGCGTCCAGGGGAAATTCTCCATCCACGACGCATGCGAGGCGACGGGATCGATGGCTTTGACCTTCGCCCAGGTTTTGGGCGCGTTCCACCAATTGTGCCACTTAACTTGGCAGCCGCGATGGCGATCGAGCCATTCCAGCACGGCGCCCTTCGCCGGGTCGTTGCCGCCATGGCCGTTGACGATCACGATACGCTTGAATCCCGCGCGCGCGATACCCTCTAGCACGTCCTGGACCAGGGCGATCAGCG
>JAIUNH010000545.1 GCA_020161965.1 Pseudomonadota bacterium | reverse complement strand
ATTCGGCGCGATCATGGCCGTGGCTCGGCAACGCATGGCGCTTGCCGTCTTTCTCGAAATGCGCACCCGTGCCCCCGCGCGCGAGATCTTCGTGCATCTCGGCGACGAACAGCGTGCCGCCGGATACGAGGGCGGCGGCGGCTTGCGCGATCAATGGGGCCACTTTCGGGAAGTGTTCGAGGACCAGCGAGATGCACGCCACGTCGTAAGCGGCGGGTGCCAAGCCCCAATCGGCGGACAGATCGCGTTCGATCAGCGTGGCGTCGGGCCCGAGCTTCGTGCGCGCTTGGGCGAGCATGCCGGGCGAGCCGTCTAAGCCGGTGACATGCGAAGCGCTCTTCGACAATGCCCAGGCGAGATTGCGCCCGGTGCCGCAGCCGATATCGAGAAAGCGTTTGCCGGAAACGGGGAGGGCGGCCGCGTCGATCGCGCGGCTCGCCAGCGCGATCATCGGGTTGTCGAACCTGTCATAAGCGGGCGCCCAAAGATCGTAGCCTTCCTTCGCCCCGATCACGGCGCGAATTGTTCCTTGAGCACGCGCTCTTCGAGATTGTGCTCGGGATCGAACAGCAGCGTCAGTCGCTTGGCGCGATCCTCCGCGACTTCGACGCGCACGACGTCGCGAATTTCGGTGTGGTCGGCGGTGGCCGAAACCGGGCGCTTGTCCGCTTCCAGAATTTCGAACGCGACTTTCGCCGCCGCCGGCAGAAGTGCCCCACGCCAGCGGCGCGGGCGGAAGGCGGTGATGGGGGTGAGTGCCAGCAATTCGGCCCCCATCGGCACGATGGGCCCGTGCGCCGACAGGTTATAGGCGGTCGAGCCAGCGGGGGTGGAGACGAGAACGCCGTCGGCGATCAATTCGTCCATGCGCACCACGCCGTCGACCAGAATGCGGATCTTCGCCGCCTGGCGCAGCTGGCGCAGCAGCGAGACTTCGTTGACCGCCAGCGCCTGCGCCTTGCGGCCATTGGCGCGCGTCACGGTCATGCGCAGCGGGTGCAGCGTTTCGCGCGTCGCCTTGGCGATGCGCGATTGCAGGCCCGTCAGGCGGTAATCGTTCATCAAAAAGCCGATCGACCCGCGATGCATGCCGAAGACCGGCGTGCCGCGCTCCATCACCCGGTGCAGCGTTTGCAGCACGAAACCGTCGCCGCCCAGCGCCACGACGACGTCGGCGCGGTCGATATCGACAGTGCCGTGACGCCGCTTCAGCGCCGCCAAAGCGTGGCGGGCTTGCGGGGTGGGGGCGGCGGCGAAGGCGAGTCGAAGGGCCGTCATGGGCCCCCTTGTACGACGTTCCGGGCTCGGCTGTCAGCCGCCGGTCACGCTCATATGCCGGGGTACCGCCGGGCCGGAATGACGCCGGTCGATGACGAAATCATGGCCCTTGGGCTTGCGGGCGACGGCTTCGCGGATGGCACCGTCGAGCAATGCATCGTCGTCCGAGGCGCGAAGGGGGCTTCGCAGATCGGCCGCATCGTCCTGGCCCAAGCACATATAGAGCGTGCCGGTGCAGGTGAGCCGCACGCGATTGCAGCTTTCGCAGAAATTATGAGTCAGCGGCGTGATGAAGCCCAGGCGTTGGCCGGTCTCCTTCACATCGAAATAACGCGCCGGGCCGCCGGTGCGATAGCCGGTCTCGGCGAGCGTCCAATTCTGCTGGATGCGCGCGCGCAGCAGCGACAGCGGCAGGTATTGGTCGAGGCGCGCGGCGTCGCCGATCTCGCCCATCGGCATCACTTCGATGAACACCAGATCGAAGCCCTCGGCGCCGGACCATTCGATCAGGCGGTCGATCTCGTCTTCGTTCTGGCCCTTCAACGCCACGGCGTTGATCTTGACGGCAAGCCCCGCGCGCTTGGCGGCCTGCAAGCCGTCGAGCACGACGTCCAGCTTGCCCCAGCGCGTCAGCTTTTCGAACTTGGCGGGATCGAGCGTGTCGAGCGACACGTTGATGCGTTTGACACCCGCTTCGGCCAAGCCTTCGGCGTGCTTGGTCAATTGCGAGCCGTTGGTGGTGAGCGTCAATTCCTCGAGCGCGCCGGTTTTCAGATGGCGGCCGAGATTGCGGATGAGCTGCATCACGTTGCGCCGAACCAAAGGCTCGCCGCCGGTGAGGCGCAGCTTGCGCACGCCCATGCGCACGAAGGCCGAGCACAGCCGATCCATTTCCTCCAGCGACAGCATTTCCGCCTTGGGGAGGAACGTCATGTCCTCCGCCATGCAATAGACGCAGCGGAAATCGCAGCGATCGGTCACCGATACGCGCAGATATGAAATCGCGCGGGCATAGGGGTCGATCAGGGGTGCCGAACCGGGTGGCATCAGAAGGCCGTCCATCCCCGTTATATACGGCCGGGAATAGGGCTTCTCAAGAGCCCGTCGTGTTCGCAATTGCGAAATGCCGGTGGAAAAGGGCATTTTGAGCCGATGGACGATAGAAGCCCCAAAATCGCCGGCGTCGTGCTGGCCGGTGGCTTGTCCCGGCGCATGGGCGGCGGCGACAAGGCGCTGCGCCCGCTGGCCGGCAAACCGATGCTGGCCCATGTGCTGGACCGCGCGGCTCGCCAGGTCGGGGCAATGGTGCTGAACGTCAACGGCGACCCCGCGCGCTTCGCCGAATTCGGTTTGCCGTGCGTGGCCGATTCGGTTTCGGGCTTCGCCGGGCCTTTGGCGGGCGTGCTGGCGGGCCTCGATTGGGCGGCGGCGAACGCGCCGGACGCCGAGCTCGTCGCGAGTTTCCCGAGCGACGCGCCCTTCCTGCCGCGCGA
>JAIUNH010000544.1 GCA_020161965.1 Pseudomonadota bacterium | reverse complement strand
CCTTCGACCGCGATCGGCTCGGCGAACCATTCGCGGATCCAGGGAATGTATTCCAGCATCGTCGACGCCGGATGCCACCAGGCGAGATGCACATGCACCTGCGTCATGTCGCCGGCATGCGCGCAAACCGGCAAGCGCCTTCCATGCGCCGCATCGGCCACGCGGATATATTCGGTGATGCCGGCAAGGCGCGTGACGTCGGGCTGCACGTAATGCACGGCGCCCTGCCCCATGAAATGCTCGAAGGCTTCGGCCGTATAGATCTGCTCGCCCAGCGCCACGGGAATGCTTGTCGCGCGCGCGAGTGCGGCATGCCCCGCCACGTCGTCGTACCAGAGCGGTTCCTCGAACCAGAACACATCGAGCGCTTCGGCCGCGCGGCAAAAGCGCAGGCAAGTCGGCAAATCCCATTTGCCGTTACCGTCGATCGCCATCGTCACCGAAGGACCGATCAGCTTGCGCACCGCTTCCAGCCGCTTCAAATCGACGGTCGGGTCGTCATGCCCGACTTTGATCTTGATGCGCCGGAACCCGTCGCGCTCGATCGCGGTTTTGCAGAGATCGAGCATTTCGGGCAGCTTGATCGACAGCCAGCCGATATCGGTATTGTAGGCTTCGAGCGTCTTCTTCGTGGCCCCGCCCAGCAGCTTCCACAACGGCACGCCCGCCTTCTTGGCGCGCAGATCCCACAGCGCGATATCGACGGCGGCGAGTGCTATATGCGTGATGCCGGCACGCCCCACCCATTGCACGGCCGGATAGCGCGCGAGCTTGCGCCACAGCCGGTCGCCGTCCATCGCGTCTTCGCCGATCAGCAGATCGGCGTAGCAATCGCGGATGCACGACGTGACCAGCCGGTCGGACGGCAAATGCGCATGCGTGCCGGTGAAGCCCCAGCCTTCCAGCCCGTCATCGGTGCGGATCACGCAGCCGACCACGCCCCAATGCGTGATGCTGTGCGTCGAATCCCGGATCGAGCCTTGCTGGATCGGGCAATGGGCGATGAAGGGCTCGACGGCGACGATACGCATCGGCTTGCCTCCTCTATCGCCGCCCGTTCGGACGCGGATCGCCGCTTAACGCGACTGGTTGAAGTCGGTCTCGCCGGGCGTGGCCGGGGTTGCGGCGGAAGTTTCGACGACGGCTGCCGTTGCCGCAGCTGCGGCGGGTGCCGCACTGGGCGGCGCCGACGGTGCGGGCGACGACGGCGTTTCGCCGTTTTCGGCCGCTTCGCGCGCGGCTTTGCCCTTTTCGATCCAGCGCCCGATCCAAACCGATGCCTCGTAGAGCAGATACATCGGGATGGCGAGCGAGAGCTGGCTGAACACGTCGGGCGGTGTCACCACGCCCGCGAAGGCGACGACGCCCACGACCGCATAGCGGCGCTTTTCGGCCAGGGTTTGGGCCGAAATCAGACCGACACGCACCAGCAACAGCAGCAATACCGGCAATTCGAAACTGACGCCGAAGGCGAAGATCAACGCCATGACAAGCGAGAGATACTCGCTCATCTTTGCTTCGAGCTGGATCGGCAATTGGCCTTCGGCGGCGGGCAATTCGAAGCTGGTGAAGAATTTCAGCGCGACCGGCAGCACGAAATAATAAAGCAGCCCCGATCCCAGCGCGAACATCACCGGTGTGGCGACGATAAACGGCAGGAACGCGTTCTTTTCCTTCCGGTAGAGACCGGGAGCGACGAACAGCCAAACCTGGTTGGCGATCACCGGAAAGGACAAGGCGCAAGCCGTGAAGAACGCGACCTTGATGTAGGTGAAGAACGCTTCCGTGGGGGCCGTGAAGATCATCCGGCGGTCCTGCCCGCCCGATTGCGCCTGCAGGATGTCCGCCAGCGGCGCGGCCAGGAAGCCGTAGATCTGCTTCGAGAAATAGTAGCAGACGGCGAAGGCGATGATGAAGGCGCCGACCGACCACATGAGCCGCGTGCGCAGCTCCATGAGGTGCTCGATCAGCGGCATGGGCTTGTCGTCGATCTGGTCTTCCGGATCACGCGGCACGGGGGGGATCCGTTATGTCAGGCGGTGGCGGAGCTGGCACCGCCGGCGGGCGGCACCGGAGGCGGCGGGATGGGCGCGGCCCCCATGCTGGCCGGCGGAGGGGCGGCGGGAACCGGCGCGCCTGGCGGCACGAAGGCCGGCGGCACGGCGGCGACGGGCGCGGGCGGCGGCTCCGGCAGCGGTGGCAGCGTGCCGGGCGGCACGAAGGCCGGCGCGACCGGCGGCGGTGGCGGCGTGGTGGCGGCGGGCGGCGGCGTCACCGCGGCGCCCGGCACGGTATCCGTGCTGAAGGCGTCGCGCAGCGGATTGCCGATCGGGTCCTCGGTGAAGGTCTTGCGCAGCGCGCCGTCCTTGTCGATTTCCTTCTCGACGATGTCGCGCACGTTGAAGTTGCGGATCTCGTTGATCGAGTTCCGCACATCCTCCAGCTTCGCCTCGCGGACGACCTCGTCCATCTGGCCCTGGAACTCCCCGGCCATGCGGCGGAGTTTCTGGATGCCCTTGGCGATGCCGCGAACAGCCTCCGGCAGGTCCTTGGGGCCAATGACGACCACCGCGACCACCGCGATCAGCGCGAGTTCGGTCCAGTCGAGACCCAGCATTCTTCCCCATCCCCGACGCCGGGCAGCATGCCGGCCCGCGGGCCGATCCCGTTAGCAGGATCGCCGCGCCCCGCCAATCCGGCGGCGTCAAACCAGTGCCCTCGTCGACCCCTATCTAGGGTGCCTCGGCCGGGAATACGAAGGCCCGTTCGGGGTCCATCG
>JAIUNH010000543.1 GCA_020161965.1 Pseudomonadota bacterium | reverse complement strand
GTCGGCCACCACGATTTCACGTCCTTCCGCGCGACCGAGTGCCAAGCCAAGAGCCCGGAAAAGACGCTCGATCGTTTGGACGTGCGCCGGGCGGGCGACGAAATCGAGATCACGACCGAGGCGCGCTCGTTCCTCCACCATCAAGTCCGCAACATGGCGGGCACGTTGAAGATGGTGGGGGAGGGCAAATGGTCGGCGCAGGACGTCGCCGATGCTTTGGCCGCGTGCGACCGTTCGGCCGCCGGGCCGACGGCGACGGCGGAAGGTCTCTATCTCGTGCGCGTGGGCTACTAAACGCGGCCGATCGCCGCGACCGGGCCGCCGCCATCGGGGCCCTGATGTTCCGCCCCGCCCGAGACGAACAGCCGCGTATCGCCGACCGCGCCCGCCAGCACACCGCCGACCAAGGCGCGCGCATGGCGCGTGGCGTTGATGTCGCTATCGTCCCACATGATATGGCGGCGGCCGCGAATATTGCCCGTGCGCGGCGGCTCGGCCTTCGCCAGCACGGCGACAAGGCGTTTGCGCGCCGCATCGTCCAACTGGCCCTTGCCCTCGATGCCGAGATCGCCGAGTGCGGCCCACAAGGCGGGCGCGTCGATGCCGTCTTTCATCACGCGATGGGAAATGGCGAGCTCGCCCGACCATGTGTCGGAATTGCCCAGCACCATGATCTCGTTGCGCAGCAACTCGATCCCGGCGGAGGTGCTGGCCACACCCGAATGCAGCGCCCAATCGCGGCACACCGCGTCGTCGGCAGGTGGTGCAGAAATTTCGCCCAAGGCCAGCGCCACGCCCAGTGCCGAAGCGCCGCGCGAATAGCCCATCGATTCGTAAGTGTCGTGCGTGACGACGTCCGCACCGGCGATGCGCTCGGCCGTCAGCAGCGGACATTTGATCTGGACGTAATGCACGTCCTTCGCGTCTTTGATGCCCGCTTGCTTCATCGCATCGCGCACGGCTTGCGCGGTCGCCTCGATCTGCGCGCGCCGGCCCAGTTCCGTCGCCGCGAAATCGCGGGTAAAGCCGGTGCCCATCGCCAAGCGTTTGGCGCCCGGCTTCGGCGACGTGGCGTCGTCGGCCGTGGCGAAGACCAGCATATGCGGATTGAGCCCGCCTTCCGTACCGCCGGACATCACCAGCGCCACGCGTTTGCCGACTTGTTCGGGCGCTTCGCCCGTCGCCGCAGCGATGGCGAGCTTCATGCCGAGTGTGGCGTAGCCGCGCGTGAAATCGTTCACGCAGCCATTGCCCTCGGTCTTGCCCAATATCGCGACGATGCGTTTGGGGTCGAGCGATCCGTCGGCGAACGCGGCGGACAAGGCGGCGCAATCTTCGGGGCCCCGCATCGAAAAGTCCCGGACGATCGCGCGCATGGTGTTTCCTTTCAGCTATAGAGCCGTTCGACGATCCGCGATTGGGTCAGGCTCAACGCCAGATCCATCGCGACCAAAACCAAGGCGGGCAACGGCTCGACGCGCAACGCCACCCGCGCGATCTTGAAATGGATCGCGATCGCGGCCGACACGACCGCGACGGACACGACGAAAAGCAAACCGGGTGCCAATTCGAGTTCGTAGAGGATGGCGGCGGGAAAATAGAGCGCCATTTGCAGCACGTTCGCCCAGTTATAGGCGGCGATGTAGTCGTACCAATCGCGCGTATGACCCAAACGCTGACAATAGATATGCGAGACGACGGGAAACAGCGTCCAGCCGACGATATAGGCGAGCGGCTCGATCAGCAGCATTTCGGCGGGGTCGGGATCGATCCCCATCGATTCGAAACGCTGGCCGGTCAGATAGGCGTAAGGGGCGAGGACCAGCAGCGCCGGGATCACGAAGGACGCGATCAGCCCGGCATTCGTCGCGTGGCCGAGCTTCGCGACTCCGCCGCGATCGCCCCGCAGGATGTCGGCGACACCCGACAGCGGCGCGATCAAGGCGGGCAGCGCCATCGCGTCAGGCCCAGCGCGATGCGGGGGCGGCGAAAAACGCGTCGAGTATGCGCTCGTAGATCGCGGCGAGCTTGCGGATATCGTCGACGGCGCAGCGCTCGTCGGTCTTGTGCATTGTCCGCCCGACCAGACCGAACTCGATCACCTTCCAATGGCGCGAGATGAAGCGTGCGTCGGAGGTGCCGCCGGTCGTCGACAAAGCGGGTTTGCGGCCGAGTACGGCCTGGATCGCATCCGACACGAGATCGGAAAGCGGGCCCGGCGGCGTGATGAAGGATTCGCCCGAGACGCGATAGGTCCGGTCGATCTTGCCGCCAAGGGCGGCGATGCGGCTATCGATCCACTCGATCAGCGATTTCGAGGAATGGATGTCGTTGAAGCGGATATTGATCCGCGCCTTGGCCTGCTGCGGGATCAGGTTCTCGGTCGGATTGGCGACGTCGATCGTCGTCACTTGCAGCGACGAGGGCTGGAAATGCGCGTTGCCGTCGTCGAGCGGCTTGGCGGTGAGGTCCGCCAGCAGGTTGATCAGGCGATGATTGGGATTGTCGGCCAGATGCGGGTACGCGACATGGCCTTGCACGCCTTGCGCGACCAGATTGATGTTCACCGAGCCGCGCCGGCCGATCTTCGCCATATCGCCCAACGCCGTTTCGTTGGTCGGCTCGCCGACGAGGCAGATATCGGCCTTCTCGCCCTTGGATTTCATCCAATCGAGCATCTTGACCGTGCCGTTGATCGCCGGGCCTTCCTCGTCGCCCGTGATGAGGAACGAGATCGAGCCCGGAATCTTGCCGCCGTTCTTGGCGGCGAAGGACGCGGC
>JAIUNH010000542.1 GCA_020161965.1 Pseudomonadota bacterium | reverse complement strand
CCACGGTGTCGCTGATCTTGTTGGTCATTGCTTTCGCCGCCGTGTTCCTCGCGGGACGCGTCGTCAATCGCAAGCCGGGCCAGGTGCGCGCGTGATCAAGCGCCCGCTTGAAAAACTCGTCTTTGCGGCGACCGGCTTGGTGCTGGCGATCCAGCTCGCCCCCATCATCGTGGTGGTGCTGGTCTCGGTCTCCGCCTCGCCGGTGTTCGACGTGACGGTCGGCGAGTTTTCCGCGCGGTGGTGGGAACGGCTCTGGGCCAACCGGACATTCTGGAGCGCCATCACGCTTTCGGCGCAGATCGCGGCGCTGTCGACCTTCCTGGCGATCTTGCTCGGCACGCCCGCCGCCATCGCCATCGCGCGCGCGGAATTTCCCGGCCGCGACGCGCTGGCGGCGCTGATCCTATCGCCGCTGATGCTGCCGGGCATCGTGCTGGGCATCGCCATGCTGCAAGGCTTCAAGGTCTATGGTTTGACGCTGTCCGCCGCCGCCATCGTCGCCGGGCATGTCGTGATGACGCTGCCCTTCATCGTGCGCTCGATCCTGGCGGCGCTGGCGCTGTTCGATTTCACGCTGATCGACGCCGCGCGCACGCTGGGCTGTTCCTTCCCGCGTGCGATCCGCAAGGTGATGATCCCGGCTCTTGCCCCTGCTTATGTCAGCGGCGGAATCTTCGCCTTCCTCGCGTCGTTCGACAACTATCCGATTTCGATCTTCCTCGCCGACGCGCGGACGAAGACGCTGCCCGTCCAATTGCTCGAATATATCGAAGAGTCGCCCAATCCCATGATCGCCGCCGTCTCCACTTTGCTGCTCGTCCTGACGATCGTCGCCCTGTTGGCGCTGGAACGCTTCGTGGGCTTGCGCCGCGCGGCCGCGATATGAGCGGCAAAATCCAACGCGTCGTCGCGGGCCGGATTCTCGAAGGCTTCGCCAAGGACGGCACGCCGATCCTGCACGAGAACGCAGCACTGGCGATCCGGGACGGCAAGGTGCTGGCGATTGGGCCGCTGAAAGCGATGCGCGACGCCAATCCGGGCGCGGTCGAAATCGGCGGCCCGGCGATGTTCGTCATCCCCGGCCTTATCAACGCGCATCACCATGTCGGGTTGACGCCGCTGCAACTGGGCTCGCCCGACCATCCGCTGGAACTTTGGTTCGCGAGCCGCCTGGCCTTGCGCGACGTCGATCCCTATCTCGACACGCTTTATTCGGCGTTCGAGATGATCGCGAGCGGTGTGACGACCGTGCAGCATCTGCACAGCCGTGCCCCCGGCGACGTGGAACAGATCGTCGCGACCGCTTGCCGGGTGATGGACGCCTATCGCGATATCGGCCTGCGCGCGTCCTACTCGATGGGGTTGCGCGACCAGAACCGGCTCGTCTACGCCGACGATGAAGAATTCGCGGCCAGCGTGCCGCCGGATGTGCAGCTCAGTTTGCGCGATTATTTCAAACGCTTCACCCTGCCGCTTGACGATCAGCGCGCGGTCTATGAGGCGCTGCGCGCGAAAGCCGGCGGCCGGATTGCGGTTCAGTTGGCGCCGGCCAATCTGCATTGGCTGTCGGATCGCGCGTTGGAACTCGCGGCCGAGTTTTCGAAGCGTGATAACACGCCCATGCATATCCATCTGGTCGAGACGGTTTACCAGAAGGCCTATGCGAAAAAGCGCACCGGCGGCACGGCGCTCGAATATCTCCATCGCATGGGTCTGACCGGGCCCTTGCTGACGGCCGGGCATTCGACCTGGATGACCGAAAGCGATATCGAGCTTTGCGCGCATACGGGTACACGCATCTGCCATAATTGCAGTTCCAATCTGCGGCTCAAAAGCGGCTTGGCGCCGCTCAATCGCTTCCTCGCCAAGGGCATTCGCGTCGGTCTCGGCATGGACGAAGCCGGGATTAACGACGACCGCGACATGTTGCAGGAAATGCGCTTGGCGCTGCGCATGCATCGCGAGCCGGGGCTGGATGCGCCGCATCCCGAGCCCGCGCAGATTCTGCGCATGGCGACCGAATTCGGCGCCGAGACGACGCCGTTCGGCACCTCGATCGGGCGCCTCAATCCCGGCTGCGAAGCCGATCTGGTGATGTTCGATTGGGATGCGGTGACCTATCCCTATCAGAACGACGCGATCGCGCCGATCGACGTGCTGGTCCAGCGCGCGCGCGGCAATGCGATCAAGCGCGTGATGATCGCGGGCGAGACCGTCTATAAGGACGGAATCTTCACGAAGCTCGATCGCGATGCGACGCTGGCGGAAATCGCCGCGCGGATGAAGGCGCCGTTGACGCCGGCCGAGCTTGACCGCGTGACGCTCGCCAAGTCGGTGTTTCCTTACGTGAAGAAATTTTACGACGGATATCTCGACGGGATCGGCATGGATCCCCATTACCGTCTTAGCGGGCGCGATTAGCGCGGCGTCAAAGGCACGCCGATATAGGCGCCGAACTCGGTGACGAAATCGCACGCCACGCAAGCGTGAACGCGGCCCTGGCGGTCGTCGAAGGTCGCGCGCGCGCGCACGGGGAAGACCGGCTGGTGCCACACGCCGGGATCGATATGCACGCCGAAGCTGCCGTCGAAATGGAAGGCGATGAAATTCTCGGGCTTCAAATCGTCGCCGGGCTTGGCCAATAGCGCCACGAAGGGGGCCCCATCGCGCGGGACGAAGATCTGTCCGCCATCGGGATGGTAATTCGCTTCGTGCGTGTAGAGCAGCGTGGCGTCCGTCGGCTCGCGATCTTCGCGCGCGTCGGCGGGATCGTCGAACCAGCCGGTGACGTAGCCGCGC
>JAIUNH010000003.1 GCA_020161965.1 Pseudomonadota bacterium | reverse complement strand
CCTTCCTGTTCGGCGTCATCCTTTTGGTCGTCGGTTCCTGGGTCGCGGGCATCGCCCAGCGCCTGGTCGAGCGCACACTGACCCAAGTCGGCAAGGTCGAACTGACGCTCGCGCGCTTCCTCGGCAGCCTCGTGCGCTATCTGATCCTCACGGTCGTCGTTCTCGCGGTGCTGTCGCAATTCGGCGTGCAGACGGCGAGCTTGATCGCGGTCTTCGGCGCCGCGGGCTTGGCCGTCGGCCTCGCTTTGCAAGGCACGCTGTCCAACCTCGCGGCGGGCGTGATGCTGCTGCTGTTCCGCCCCTATCGCGTGGGCGACCGCATCGACGCCGGCGGCGTCACCGGCAAGGTCGAGGCGATCGACCTGTTCGTCACCGATCTGCGCACCGACGACAATATCCGCGTGCTGGTGCCCAACGGCAAAATCTGGGGCGACAAGGTCGTCAACCATTCCAGCTACAACGCCAAGCGCCTGGATTTCGAAGTGACCGTGCCCGACGAGGTCGACGTCAACACGGCCTTCGCCAAGGTGCTGGCGCTCGCCGCCGGCGATCCGCGTTCGCTGAAGGAACCCGCCCCGGAAGTGATCGTGTCGAAATACGCGGCCGATAGCGTGACGCTGACGGTGCGCGTCTGGACCCCGCCGGGCGAGGAGGGCGCGCTGCGCTCGTCGATGAATCTTGCCCTGCGCAATGCCGGCAAGGCGAAATTCGCCTGATTTTTCGGCAGTTCGAAAGACTTGATCGCCGCACAACCGCGAATAAAATCCGCCCCCCATGCGCAGCGCCAAGTTCCAAATCGGCCAGATCGTCCGCCACCGCGTCTACCCGTTCCGGGGCGTGGTGTTCGACGTCGATCCCGTCTTCGCGAATACCGAGGAATGGTATCGTTCGATCCCGGCCGAATTGCGCCCGCGCAAGGATCAGCCTTTCTATCACCTCTACGCGCTGAACGAGCGCGAGGGGCCGTATCAGGCCTATGTCAGCGAGCAGAATTTGCTGCCCGACGCCGAGAACGGCCCGGTCGACCATCCCGACGTGCAGCGCATGTTCGGCAAGTTCGGCGGCGGCGGTTACAAGCCCAAGCCCGCTTCCTTCAGCGGCGGCTTACACTGATTTTTTGCGCGGACCCGCTAGACGGACAATTCACGCGGGCTTAAGCTCAACGGCGAATGATCCTCGCAAGGGGAAAGCCATGGGCCAGATTTTCCAGTTGAAGCTTCTCGACCGGGTGATCGACGCGCTGAAACAGCTTGGCGAGGCCATCGCCGGTCTGGGTGAGCCGCCGCCCGTCCTTAGGCCGATCCGCGTACCGGTTCGCCGGCGCTGATCGAGGCCGAGGGCCCTGTCCGCAAACCAGCCAGGGCCGTTTCGATCGACGCTTCGAACGCGACCGCAGGCGAAGCGATGCCATGGGCCGCGAGATCGCGGCGCACGGCCGCCCCCGCCCCCGTAATCACCAGCTTCACATTGCGCCGCGCCGCTTGGTGCATCAGACCTTCGATCGTGTGCGCGGCCGTCGAATCGACGAACGGCACCGCGGCGAAATCGACGATCAACGCGCGATGCGTATCGGCGATGCGCTCCAGCACCGCGCCGATCGACGCCGCCGCGCCGAAGAAGAACGCGCCCGTGATGCGGTAGACGACGATCTCCGGATCGTTGGCCGTGCGCTCGTCATAGCTTTGGCGCGTCCCGTCCGCATCGTCGGCGCGATCCTCCGACACGAAAGGCGTTTCGCTTGCCACCGCCGTCGTCTGCGACATGCGATGGATGAACAAGGCCGAGCCCAATGCGAAGCCGACCACGATCGCCTCGATCAGATCGCGGAACATGGTCAGCAGGAAGGTCGACATCAACACCGCCGCATCGCCGGGCGAGGCGCGCAGCAGCACGGCGAAGGCGTGTTTCTCCACCATGTTCCATGCGACGAGTGCGAGCACGCCCGCCAATGCCGCCAGCGGGATGTAAGCCGCGAGCGGGGCCGCCAGCAGCACGAAGGCGAGCAGGAACACCGAATGCAAGATGCCCGCGATCGGCCCATGCGCGCCGGAGCGCACATTCGTCGCGGTGCGCGCGATCGTGCCGGTGACGCAGATCCCGCCGAACAAGGCGCTCGCGACATTCGCGAAGCCTTGCCCCACCAATTCGCAATTGGCGCGATGGCGCCGCCCGGTCATGCCATCCGCCACTACGGCCGACAGCAGCGATTCGATCGAGCCGAGCAGGGCGAAGCCCACCGCGGCCGGCATCACGCTGGCGATCTTCGCCCAGGAAAGATCGGGCAGATGCGGGGCGGGCAACGACGCCGGAATACCGCCGAATTGGGAGCCGATCGTCGCGACGTTCAAATCGAAAATCGCGGTCGCGGCGGCAGCCACGGTCACCGCGATCAACAGACCCGGCCAATGCGGGCGCGCGCGCTTCATCCCCTCGGCGATCGCGATGGTGGCGACGGCCAGTGTCACGGTCATGCCGTCGAGTGTGGGCAACGCTTCCCACAATGCGGGAATTTTATCGAGGATCGGGCGCGGCTCCTCGCCCGTCAGCGTCAGGCCCAGAAGATCCTTGATCTGACTCGAGAAGATGATCGCGGCGATTCCGGCGGTGAATCCAACCGTCACCGGATAGGGAATGAATTTGACGTAGGTACCCAGGCGCAAATAACCCGCGATGACGAGCAACACGCCCGAGAGCAGCACGGCCAGGATCGCGCCATCCATGCCGTGCTCGGCGATCGTCGCACCCACCAGCACGATGAACGCACCCGCTGGACCGCCGATCTGGAAGCGGCTGCCGCCCAGGGCCGACACGAAAAATCCGCCGACGATAGCGGTGACGAGACCTTGGGCGGGTGTCGCACCCGACGCGATGGCGATCGCCATCGACAGCGGCAAGGCAACGACCGCGACGGTCAGACCAGCGATAACGTCGTTGCGCAAATGCGCGAGGCCGTAACCTTCGCGCAGAATGGTGACGAGTTTGGGCGTGAAAAGTTCGGCGAAGCTTGGTGCGCGTGAATTCATCTGCGGGACCCCCCGATCCCGGCGCTTAGAATAAGCGATGGGATCGGAGGCGGCCAATGTCCCGCGCGCGGCTCAGCCTTGTCCGGGCATCGGCATCGGCACGTAGATCATCCAGTTCATGCCGAACTTGTCCGACGTCATGCCGAAAGCCGGCGAGAAGAATGTCGGCCCGAACGGCATCATGATCTTGCCGCCCTCGGCGAGCGCATCGAACAAACGCTTCGCGTCGTCGGGATCCTTGGCGAGGATATTGAGCGCGAAGCCTTTGAATTCGGGCTTTCCGCTGGCGCTGCCGTCGGAAGCGAAAATCGTCGTGCCGCGCAATTTGAATTCGGCATGCATGATCTTGTCGGGCGGCGGCGTCGGGCAGCCCGGCTGCTCCGGCCCGCCTTTGGGGGCCGCGTCGTAGCGCATCACCATCCCGATCTCCGCGCCCAAAGCGGTGCGATAGAATTCGAGCGCTTTCTCGCAATTTCCTTCGAAAAACAAATACGGCGCGACGGTCATATGTCCATTCCTCTTCATTGACATATATGTTGATATCAACGTATATCGAGAGAGTCAAATAGAGGACCAGCGGCGCATGCCGAACCGGACCGGGCCCAGCCACGAAACGACGATCGAAGTGCGCGACGCGTGCTTGTGCTTGCATGTGCAGCGCGCGGCGCGCGCGCTCGCTAGGCGTTTCGACACGGCGTTTCGCGATATCGGCCTGTCGCAAGGCCAGTTCTCGCTGATGATGGCGTTGAACCGACCGGCACCGCCGCCGCTCGGCCCCCTCGCCGATTTCCTGGCGATGGATCGCACGACGCTGACCGCCTATCTCAAAGTTCTAACCCAGCGCGGCTGGGTCGATGTCGCGTCCGACGCGAATGACAAACGCGTACGCCGCCCGTCGCTTACCGCCGCGGGCCGCGCCGCGCTTAACGCCGCCGTACCGATCTGGCGCGCGACGCATGCCGAGATCGACCGCGAAATCGGCGAGACGCGCGTCGACACCATGCGCAAATCGCTTCGCCTCGTCGCCTGAAGGAAGATCATGTCCCTCGTTCTGCACGCCCATCCGCTGTCGAGCTATTGCCAGAAAGTCCTGCTGGGCTTACGCGAAAACGGCGTCGCCTTCGACTATCGCAAAATCGAATTCGGCGATCCCGTCCACGCGGCAGAGCTCGAACGCCTTTGGCCGATGAAGCGCATTCCCGTGCTGGTCGAAAACGGTGCTGCGATCGTCGAATCTTCGATCATCCTCGAACATATCGACCGCGCGTATCCGGGCAAAACGAAGCTGATCCCCGCCGATCAAACGGCGGCGCTGGAAGCGCGCTTCATGGACCGCATCTTCGATCTTTACGTGATGACGCCGATGCAGGCCGTGGTGTTCGAGGCGTTGCGCCCGGCCGAATCGCGCGACCCGTTCGGCGTGGCCAAGGCGCGCAAGGATCTCGACACGATCTATGCCTGGCTCGACGCCAAGCTCGACGGGCGCGAATGGGCAGCCGGCAACGTTTTCACGCTGGCCGATTGCGCGGCGGCACCGTCGCTGTTCTACGCCGATTGGACGCAGCCCATTCCGGCCACGTATGCGCGGCTCAAAGCCTATCGTGCACGCTTGTTGGCGCGGCCGGCATTCGCGCAAATCGTCGACGAAGCGCGGCCCTATCGGCAGTTCTTCCCGCTGGGCGCGCCCGACCGCGATTAAACGCGATAGCGCTTCACGGCGAGATAACCCAAGGCCACCGTCGCGACCAACAGAATGCCTTGCGCGATGGCGAAAGGGGGCTCGCCTTGCGTGGGCGCAAGCGCGTTCAACGCTGGGACCTTCAGGAAACCCTGCACGATCAGCACGAAGACGTTCAGGTAAAGCGCGAATGTGCCGCCGATCACATAGGCCAAGCGCCAGCGCCCGGTAAGCTTGGCCCCGTAAAGCCCGTAAATCGCCGCCGGCAGCACGATCAGCGAAATCACGCCGAACAGATGCGACGGCAGGAATTGCGTGGCGGGAAACATGAAACCGGTCACGCTGGTCAGCACGGTCGTCGCCAGAAACACGGCGGTCATTCCGTCCCGCGCGCGATTGCCGACCAGATCGACGAGCCAGACGATCCCCGTCGCGATCGCGATCAGGCTGATCAACACATGCACGAATGTCAGCGTTTCGATCGATAGACCCAAAGTCATGACTTGCTCCCCCGTTTACCCGGAGGATGCTAAATCCGGGCCATCCGCAACGAAAGGTCGTTATGCGTGACAATCTCGTTTTGATCACCGGCTGCTCGGGCGGCGGCAAGTCGAGCTTGCTCGATCGCTTGCGCGCACGCGGCCATCGCGTCGTCGAGGAGCCGGGGCGGCGCGTCGTGCGCACGGAACAAGCGCAAGGCGGCAGCGCCCTGCCCTGGATCGACTTGGCCGCATTTCTGCGCCGGGCGCTGGCATTGGCGCAAAGCGATCTGGACGATGTGCGGGATGCGACGGATTTCGTGTTCTTCGATCGCGGCGTGATCGACGCGGCGTCAGGGTTGGCGGAATTGACCGGCACACCGGTCTTGGACGACGTCGCGGCCGCGTCGCTCTATCGCCGCGAGGTTTTCATCGCCCCACCCTGGCCGGAGATTTTCGCGCGCGATTCCGAGCGTCGCCACGGCTTCGACGACGCGCTGGGCGAATATCGCCGCCTTGCCGAAACGCTGCCGCGTCTCGGCTATACGGTCATCGCGTTGCCGAAAACGGCACCCGAAGCGCGCGCCGATTTCGTGCTGTCGATGCTGAAGCGTTAAGCCGCGAGATCGATCCCGGCTTTGCCACCTTGCGCACGGCGCATCGCACCGATCGCCCATTCGAACGATTTCGCCAGCGATTCGTTGCCGAACCAGCGAGCACCGTCGGCGCCCTTCGCGGCCATGTCGGTGAAGTCGACGCGCGACATGTCGGTGTCGATATCGACCGATTGCTTCGTATAGGCGGAAATTTTGATCGTCATGCCGACGAAGGGCGTGCTCTCGTCGAGCGTCATGCGCCCGCCTTTGATCTCGCCGTTGACCCAATCGATCAGTTCCTTGCGGGTCATCGACGTGAAATCGAGTTTGCGGCCGGGCGATGCCTCGGGCGCAGCCGGATCGGTCTCGGCGGCGGCAGCGGATTTGGAACGGGCGGCGTAATTGCCGAAAGCGGCGGTGGCGAAAGACGTGTTGATCTGCACGATACGGACCTCGAACGCGTTTGCTTGGCCGGCTTGTTGTCACCGGCCCGGCTTCGTCTTTCGCAGGACGCGTGCCATATCTAAGTCTTTGATTAAAATATGTTTATCGACGCGCCGGGGCGTTTGTTACACGGCATAATCTGCCGCCCCGGCAGTCTCTGCCGCCGCGCTTAGGGTTAATTTCGGCGCAACCAAAGGCTCAGCCTTCGGTCAGATCCTCGATCGCATCGAGCACCATGCCGGTGCCGATCGCCAACAACAGGATATCGGCGCCGGCGCGCACATAGCGCCCGCCCGCGGGCACGTTGAGGCGCAATTCCAGCTCGCGCGGCAAGGCATGGAAGACGACGTCGCGCGGCAGCGGTCGGCCGATCTGCCATTTGCGCGCTTGGCCCGGCGGCATACAGCCGTTGTTCTTCTTGGCAAGCCCCGGCGGGCAATGGCCGCCGCGAAATTGCGTGTCGTAATAGCTGCGAATTTCGCGCCGATCGGGATCGCCGATGACGATCGAAACGGACACGCTGCTGCGCCCGTCGCGCTCGTAGCGGCCGTCGCGTTGGTCGCCGCCGCGCCGCCACGGCGGCTCGGCGAAGGCGGGCGTTGCGGCGAAGCCGGCCGCGAGAATCAAAGCGAAGGTGGCGCGAGGACGTTTGAACATGAGGACGACTCCTTTCCGGGGCCGTCCGAAAAACGCGGAAGACGATTCGCCTATTCCGGCGGCCGAATTCAGTCTTCCGCCCGAAGATGGCGCGAATACGGCGAAATATTTGCGGATTCTCGGCTTTTAAAGCGCCGCGACGCCGATTTCGCCGGCGATGGCGTCGAGTTCCTTGCGCAAGGCGGCGTGAATTTTCACGCCATGCTCGGCGGCGTCGGCAAGATACCCGCCCCGTCCTTCGCCGGGAATGCGCACGGGATCGTGGCCGGGCAACGGCGCCGACGCCCTTAGCTCGGCAAAGACAGTCCTGCACGCGGATTCGAACGCGGCGACGCCGACCAACGCCCCGATATCGATCGCGGCGACGAACTGGCCGGTATTCGTGGCGCTTTGCGTATCCTTGGTGAAATCGACGACATTCGATCCAAACGCCGCCCCGTTCAGCACGCCCGCCAACAGCCCGATCGCCAGCGACAAGCCATAGCCTTTGGCGCCGCCGATCGGCAGCAGGAACCCGTCGTCGCGCTTGGCGGGATCGGTCAGCGGTTTGCCGTCGCGCCCGACCATCCAACCTTCGGGCATTTTTTCACCGCGCTGGGCGAGCGTCTTGATCTTGCCCATCGCGGCCACCGTCGTCGCCATATCGAGTACGAAAGGATCGGGCCCGCCGCTGGGCGCGCCGATCGCGATCGGATTGGTGCCGAGCAGAATATCGGTGCCGCCGAACGGCGCCACGTGATTGGCGCTGCCCACGGCGGCGCACAGGCCGATCATCTTCGCTTCGGCTTGCGGGCGTACGTAAAGGGCCGCCGGCCCCGCGTGATTGCCCCCGCGAATGCCGACCCAGCCGATACCCGCGACCTGCGCTTTTTCCATCGCCAGACCGCAAGCGTGGCGCATCGCCAGATGGCCGAGCCCGTTATCCCCGTCGATCAACGCGGTCGCCGAGGTTTCGGACACCACGGAAATCCGCGCGACGGGATTGCACCCGCCGTCGCGCAAGCGATTCACATATTGGCGCAGGCGGAACACGCCATGGGTGTCATGGCCCAGCGCATCGGCCTCCGCCATCAGATAGGCGACATTGCGCGCATCCGTTTCGGGCACGCGCAAGGCCATGAACACGCGCGCGAGAAACGCTTCCAGCGCCTCGCGCGGAACGCGGGCCGGATCAGCCATCGCTGCCGACGACGCGGTCCTTGTGCCAGAACACAAAGCGGCGCTGGATCCAGACCACGAGACCGAACAGCGTCATACCGACGATGCTGAGATAGATGATCAGCGAGAAAACGCGCGGCGTGTTGAGCTGGGTGGCCGCCACGCGGATCAATTCGCCGAAACCGCGCCCGCCGCCCAGGAATTCGCCGGTGATGGCACCCGCCATCACGCCGACAGCGCCGATCTTCAAGCCGGTGAAGATTTGCGGCAAGCCCGTGGGCAGCTTCATCTTGAACAAGGTCTGCCAGCGCGAAGCGCCCATCGTCTTGAACAACATGCGCGCATTGGTATCGGCGGCGTGCAGGCCCGCGGCCGTGCCCACGACGATGGGGAACGTGGCGATGAACGCGGCCAGCGCCACTTTGGACGCGATATCGAAGCCGAGCCACGAGATGAACAAAGGCGCGAAGGCGACTTTGGGCATGGTGTCGATCGCGACCAGATAGGGCATCACGGCGCGCTCGCCGAACCCGGTCTCGCCCACCAGAATGCCGAGCGAGAAGCCGATCGCCATGGCGAGGGCGAAGCCGTAAATCACTTCCTTGATCGTGACCCACAACGCGGCGAGCATGTATTCGCCGCCGATCAGATTGCGCCCGACGAACACGATATCGCGCAAGGTTTCGCCCGGCGTGGGCAGAATGATCGGCGAAACGACGCCCGAACGCGTGATCATTTCCCATAAACCGAAGAAGACGGCGGCGAGGAAGATCATCGCGATGGCGCGGGGGACGCGGTCGTACCACGGAATCGTTTCGGCCCAGATCGTATCCGCACCGGTATCTTCGGGTGCCGCAGTGTTCGCGGGGGCCGTCATTTGAACGCCTCTTTATCGAGCCGGTTGCGGATGCGTTCGACCAGCGCGCCGAATTTCGGCGTCGTGATCATGTCGAGCGTGCGCGGGCGCGGCAGGTCGATCACCACTTCCTCGGCAATGCGCCCCGGTCGCGGACGCATGACATAGACGACATCCGACAGGATCACCGCCTCGGGGATCGAATGGGTGACGAGGAACGCCGTCGCCTCGCGCGAGGCGCAAATGCGCTGCAATTCCATGTTCATGAAATCGCGGGTCAACTCGTCGAGTGCGGAGAACGGCTCGTCGAGCAGCAGCACGGCGGGTTCGGTGATCAGCATCCGGCAGATCGCGGCGCGCTGCGCCATGCCGCCGGAAAGTTCGCTCGGATAGTTCTTCTCGAAACCCTTCAGGCCGACGAGTTCGAGCAAGGCCCGCGCACGGTCGTGGGCGGCCTTCGCCGCCTCGCGCCCGTCGCGGATCTCGATCGGCAGGACGATATTCTCCAGCGTGGTACGCCAGGGAAACAACGTCGCCTGCTGGAACATCATGCCGATGTCACGGCGGGCACCCGTGACGGGTTGTCCTTGAAGGACAACCCGCCCCGAGCTCGGGGGGATGAGGCCCGCCATGATTTTCAGCAAGGTCGATTTGCCGCAGCCGCTCGATCCGATCACCGACGAGAAGCTGCCTTTGCGCAGGGTGAGATTGATCCCCTCCAACGCCACGACGGCGTTGCGCGCATAGGTCTTGCCCACGTTGGTCAGCTGGTAGACGGTCTTGGCGACCGGCTCCGGCGGCGGCGATGGCGCGAAGGCTACGGCTCCCGACATCAGCGGATCCCGGCGTTCCACGCCGCCACGAACTGATTCGTGAAGGCGGCGGAAAGATCGGGCAACGGCGCTTTCAGATCGCCGGTTTCGATCAGGCTCTTCTGCCATTCCGCCCACACTTCCGGCGGTTGGTAGCCGAGGCCCTTCGACGCGTCGATCGGGATGGTCTTCGACATGACCGCGTCGAACAGCGCCGACGCGAACGCGGGATCCTCGCTTTCCTGCGGATTGCCGGCCTTCATATGCGCCAGCACCTTGGCCTTGTTCTCCGCCTTCAGCGCGAAAGCGTGGCCGCGCGCGAAGGCCCGGCCGAACTTGGTGACGAGATCGGGATTGTTACGCACCGTCTGGCCCATCGCCACCAGGCCGTTGCCGAAGAACGACTGGTATTCGACCGGCGTCAAATCGCGCACCTTCATGCCGCGATGGTTGAGGATCGCGGCATCGGCGGTCGAGGCCGCGTAAGCCGAGATATCGTTGCGCTGGAACGCGGCCGTCGCCGGGCCGCCATCGCCCACGGTCAGGAACTTGAAATCCGTCCCTTCGTTGAGGCCCGCCCCGCGCAGCACGTTGCGCGCGAAGCCGACTTCCGCGCCATCGGCGGTGCCCACACCGATCGTCGTGCCCTTAAGGTCGGCGGGCTTTTGATAGTTCGAGCCTTCGCGCACCACGACGCCGAAATTCGTGCGCGCCGCGACGTTGTAGATGAACATCACATCCACGCCGCGCGACCGCGCCGCCAGCACGGGGCCCGGACCGGGACGGCCGAACTGCGCTTGGCCGGCGGACAAAGCTTGCAGCACCGGGCCCGAACCGTTGATCGATTCGACGCGGACATTGAGCCCTTCCTCGCGGTAATAGCCTTCGCCGATCGCGACGAAGACGGGGAAGGAATTGATCGCCGACGGGCTCGGCTGGACGAAAGTGACATTCTGCGCCTGTGCGGCGGCGCGGAACGAAAAGGCGGGTGCGGCAAGTGCGGCGGCGGCACCGGCGAGTACGGTCCGGCGGCCAAACGCATGTCGTGTCGACTTGCTCATGACGTTCCTCTCCTTCAAATCGTTATTGTTGTTCGTTGAACGCACCGGCCGAAATCGGCCGGGCGTTTCTCACGCGGCGCTCGAAGCCGGGGCTTGCGCCGTCGCGAAACCGTTGGAAAGCTTGCCGATGCCGTCGATCTCGCATTCGACGACGTCGCCCTGCTTCAGGAAGCAAGGCGGATTCATCGCGTAACCCACGCCCGACGGCGTGCCGGTCGCGATCAGATCGCCCGGCTCCAGCGTCAAGCCTTCGGACAGCGAAGCGATCAGCGTCGGGATATCGAAGATCATCGCCGAGGTATTGCCGTTCTGGCGCAATTCGCCGTTCACCCGCAGGCGAATGCCAAGATTGCCCGGCGTCTTCACCTCGTCGGCCGTGACGATATGCGGGCCCATCGGGCACGAACCGTCCAACCCCTTGCCCTTGAAATATTGGCCGCCATGGCGGCGCTGCACGTCGCGCGCGGTCACATCGTTGACGATCGTGTAGCCGTAGACGTGTTCGAAGGCGCGCGCGCGCGGAATATCGCGGCCCGGCTTGCCGATCACGACTGCGAGTTCGACTTCGTAGTCGATCTGCGCCGACAGATGCGCGAAGAGCGGCACCGTTTCACCCGGACCGACGACGGCGGTCGAAGGCTTGGTGAAGAACACCGGATGCTCGGTGATGCCGACTTTGATGTTCTGCGCGCGCTCGCCCTCGGCGATGTGCTCGGCGTAATTTCGGCCGACGCAGAACACGTTCTTCGCGGTGCGCGGCAAGGGTGCTGCGAGTTCGATCTTCGCGGCGGGCACGATCGCGGCGCCCAGCGACGCGGCCTTGGCGACCAGCACGCGTCCGGTGTCGAGACCTTGCGCGCCCGCTTCGATCAAGCGCTGCATCGACGCGAAATGGTCGGCGGGCAAAGATGCCGCACGCGCGGCGGCGGCCAAACGCAGCGCCGAACCATCGGCCAAAATCGCCGCGCATTCCAAAAGACCGTTCTGCCGGATCGTCGCGAGACGCATCGTCGAATTTCCTCCCGTTGTCGCGTGGACGTTTTCGCCACCCGTTGTTGTATGTATATTGGGCCGCCGAAGAAGAACTGAGAAGACGGCTTGGTTAACCAATTGGGAGATTGGTGGTCGTGTCCGAGAACCATGCGATCGGTTTGACCGAACGTTTGCGCCGTCACATCCAGGACGGCGGATACGAACATAATCAACGCCTTCCGCCCGAGCGCGAGCTGTGCGGCGATTTCGGCGTGTCGCGCGGCGAATTACGCAAGTCGCTCGCAGAATTGGAAAACGACGGATTGATCTGGCGCCATGTCGGGCGCGGCACGTTCATCGGCGCAAGGCCGGTGATCAATATGGACGACGTCGCTTATCTCGAGCAGCTCGCGCGGCCGATCAAAGTGATCGAGGCGCGCATGGCGATCGAACCGGAGCTTGCGCGCCTATCGGCGGCGCACGGCACGAAATTGGATTTCGACGAAATGGCGTTGTGCGCGCGCCGCTGCCGCGAGGCGAAGGATTGGCGCACCTACGAAGCGTGGGACAACAAATTCCATTTGGCGATCGCCAAGGCGACGCACAACAAGGTGCTGTTCCATTTGTTCGAAACGTTGAACGTGGTGCGGCGTTCGATCGTCTGGGGACAGTTGCGCGCATCGAAAGCGCCGCCCCGCAATCACGCTAGTTTCGCCGAGCACGACGCGATCATCGCCGCCATCTCGTCGCGCGACGCGGTCACGGCCGCGTCGCTGATGCGGGCGCACCTTAAATCGGTGCGCGACCGCGTGCTGCCGGCGCTGGGGGTTTGATCCCGCAACGCCGGCACGCATTGCGCTTAGACGACGCTGACTTTCAGCTCGCCCACGCCTTCGATCGTCGCTTCCATCGTGTCGCCCGCGACCACGGCCGCAACGCCCGACGGCGTGCCGGTCATGATGATGTCGCCGGCCTTCAGCTCGAAATACTCCGACAGATACGAGATCATTTCCGGCACCTTCCAGATCATCTGGTTCATGTCGCCGGTCTGCTTGACCTTGCCGTTGACCTTCAGCTCGACCTTGCCCGACGACGGGTGGCCGATCTGCGAGGCGGGCACGAAGGCGCTCATCGGCGCCGAACGCTCGAAGGCTTTGCCGATTTCCCAGGGGCGGCCCATATCCTTGGCGATGCCCTGCAAGTCGCGGCGCGTCATGTCAAGACCGACGGCGTAGCCCCAAACATGGTCGAGCGCCTTGTCGATCGCGATATTGGTGCCGCCCTTGGACAGCGCCACGACCAATTCGATCTCGTGATGCACGTCCTTGGTCTTGGTCGGGTACGGGAACTTGCCCGTGAAATCCATGTTGTCGGGGTTCTTCTGGAAGAAGAACGGCGGCTCGCGGTTCGGATCGTGGCCCATCTCGATCGCATGGGCCGCGTAGTTGCGGCCGATGCAGTAGACGCGGCGGACCGGGAACAGCTTGTCGCTGCCCTTGACGGGGGCGGCGTTCACGGCCGGCGGATCGATGATATAGGCGGGCATCGTTCGGCTCCTGGATGATTTCGTGGGCTTGTCAGTTATCGCGTTTCCGGCGGCGGATCAATTTGCCGGATCGCATGGCCGCCTAACCAATTTCGCGATTGGGTTCGGCGGTCAATTGGCCGCGACGGCGAACCGCGCGCGCAAGGCCGCGTCGTCGAGCCCCGCGATTTCGACCATTTTCAACCGCGACTGACTCCCGCGCGCCAGCGTCACCGCCGATTTCGGCAGATCGAGCGCCTTGGCCAGGAACTTCACCAGCGCTTCGTTCGCCTGGCCTTCGATCGGCCGGGCGCGCAGGCGGATTTTCAACACGGCACGCCCCGACGGATCGGTTTCCCAGCCCTCGATCCGGTCCGCCGAAGCGCCCGGCTGAAGTTTGATCGCCAGTTGCGTCATCGCGCGGCAAGGAATTCGGCGAGCGGGCGCGCAACCGCATCGGGATTCTCGAGGCTGGGTAGATGCGCAAGGTCCGGCAGCATCCGCAACTCCGCGTGCGGAATTGTCGCAGCCAAATGCCGGCAACGCGCCTGGATATGTGGAAAATCGAGATCCCCGCACAGCACGAGCGTGGGCAATGCGATCCCGGCCAAGCGATCGTAATTCGGCGCCACGTCGATATCCTTGCCGACCGGGCGGATCGCTTCGTTCATCGCGACGAACGTCGCGCGCGCCGCACCGCTTACACGGTTTTCGTCCGCCAACGGCCCGTCGAGCCAGAGCCGGGCTTTCAATTCGATCGATGCGGGCTGAATCGCCACCAACTTCGCGATATCGGGCGGATAGACGGGATCCGGCCCGCCGGTGACCGATGGGGCGATCAGCACGAGCCCGCGCAAGCGTTCGGGAAAGCGCAAGGCCGCGTCGATGACGATCCGCCCGCCTTGCGAACAGCCGACCAGTACGGGCTTGCGGCCGCCCGCCTGGGCATCGATCACGGCAGCGAGATCGGTGATTGCGGAATGATCCTCGACCTGCGCCGTGGTTTCGCCGAAGCCGCGCCGATCATAGGCGATCGTGCGATGCGTCGTGGCGATACGCGCGGCCGCGTCGCGCCACATGCGCCGGTCGGCGACCGCCGCATGCAGAAAAATCACCGGCGCGCCTGCCCCGGCGATTTCGGCGGCGAGTACGGCATTCCCGGATTTGATCTGTGCGGCCTCGACCATGCGAACGAGGATAGCGCAGTCCAGCAGGTCGACGCAGACAAGTTGTCAATCCGGCGCTAGGTGGATTAGATTGCCCGCATGATCCAATCTCAAGGGAAGCAGATGCCGTTCCGGCGCTTCCATCACCGCTGCCGTGGACCTGTTTTCGCCCCGCGCTTGATCTCGCGGGGCTGACAAGGGAACGCGCCGCCGTCTCGTCGTCAGCCTTTTTTCGGGCGCAGTCCGCTGCGCCATTCCGGCTCGATGAGACCCCAATGTCCCTTCTCTCCGTCAAAGACCTTTCCCTTATCCGCACCGAAACGCTGTTCGCAGGCCTCGATTTCTCCGTCGCCGCGGGCGATCGAATCGGCCTCGTCGCCGCCAACGGGCGCGGCAAATCCTCGCTGCTGCGCATTCTGGCGGGCGCGGAGGAAGCGACCGCTGGCGCCATCACCCGCATGCGCGGCCTGACAATCGCTTTCGCACCACAGGATCCGCCCGCCCGGCTCCTGAATCTCGATTTTCGAGAGGGCGTGCGCGAGGCACTCGCCCCCGAGATCGCCGAAGACGAAGCGTGGCGGATCGATATTCTGCTCGACGCGCTGGAAGTCGATCCCGCTTCGCGCCTGCGTCCGATCGGCGCGCTATCGGGCGGCTGGCAGCGGACCCTGCTGCTCGCGCGCGCGACGATCGTCGAGCCCGATCTGCTGTTGCTGGACGAGCCGACCAACCATCTGGATATCGGCCGGATCGGCGTGCTTGAGCGCTTCCTTGCCGCTCTGCCCGGCGGGTGCGCCGTGATCGCCGCCAGCCACGATCGCGCGTTTCTCGACGATGCCACCAATCGCACTTTGTTTTTGCGCCCGGCGGCGAGCGAGATATTCGCCCTGCCTTATTCGCGCGCGCGTGCCGCATTGGACGAGCGCGATGCGGCGCGTGATCGCCAGTTCGAAAACGACATGCGCAAGGTCAAGGCGCTGCGCCAGCAAGCCGCGAAGCTCAAGAATATCGGCGTCAATTCCGGGTCCGATCTGCTGGTCGTGAAGACCAAGCAGCTTTCCGAGCGCGCCGACAAGCTCGAAGAACGCGCACAGCCCGCGCATAAGGAACGCTCGGCCGGGTCGATCCGCCTCGCCAATAGCGGCACGCATGCCAAGGCGCTGGTGACGATCGGCGAGACGATCGTTGCGACACCGGACGGGCGGCCGCTGTTTCGCACCGGCAAGCTGCATATCGGGAACGGCGATCGGATCGTTCTGCTCGGCGCCAACGGAACCGGTAAAACCCGATTGATCGAACGGCTGCGCGCGGCGCTAACCGGCGGCGATCCGCAGATCCGCGCGGCCGCGAGCCTCAAGACCGGCTATTCCGATCAGGCGCTGTCGCAGCTCGACGCCTTCGCCACACCTTGGGCGGCGGTGAAGCACACAAGCGACCTGCCCGATGCGCAAGCGCGCGCGCAGTTGGCGGGTGCCGGGATCGGCATCGACGCGCAGACCGCATCCCTCGCGCGGCTTTCCGGCGGGCAGCGCGCAAGGCTGGCGATGCTGCTCTTGCGGCTCGCGCGGCCGAATTTCTATCTGCTGGACGAGCCGACCAACCATCTCGACATCGAGGGTCAGGAGATGCTGGAAGGCGAGTTGATCGCGCAAGGTGCGGCTTGCCTTCTGGTCAGCCATGACCGGGCCTTCGTGCGCAATGTGGCGACGCGGGTTTGGACGATCGCCGGCAAACGGTTGATCGAAGTCGACGACCCGGAGCCGATCATGGCCGAGCTGAGCGGCTAGGCTACGCGCGCACGAGATGGCGGATCGGCCGCCCCGGTGCGATCGCTTGTGCGGCGCGCAAGATCGCCTGGGCGTCGATGCCGTAATGGCGATAAAGGTCCGCGAGCGTGCCGGTCTGACCGAACGAGTCGACACCGAGGGCCCGCACGCGATGCCCGGCAACCGCACCCAGCCAACCCAAAGTGGCCGGGTGCGCGTCGGCGACGGTGACCAGCGCGCAATCGCCGGGCACGGCGGCGAGCAAGCGTTCGATGGGGCTAAGCGCATCCGCCTGCCCCGCTTCGCGCGCTTGGCTCGCTCGCGTCCAATCGGCGTGCAGCCGGTCGGCCGAGGTGACGGCCAGCAAGCCCACATCGCGCCGATCTTCCGCGAGCAGCCCGACCGCCTCGATCGCCTCGGGCGCCACGGCGCCGGTATAGGCGACGACCACGCGCGCGGCGGGGCCGGGCGGACGCAACCAATAGCCGCCCTCGACGATTTCGGCCGCGCGGGCCGCATCGATCTGGCGCGTGGGCTGTTCCAATGCGCGCGAGGACAGGCGCAGATAGATCGATCCGCCATCCTTGCCGTCGCGTTGCGTGTACTCGAATGCGAAGCGCAGGATCGCGGCCAGCTCGTCGGCGAAAGCAGGCTCGTACGACAACAAGCCGGGCTGCGACATCCCCACCAACGGCGTGCCGATCGATTGATGCGCCCCGCCTTCGGGGGCGAGCGTGATGCCCGACGGGGTGGCCACCAGAATGAACCGCGCATCCTGATAGCAAGCATAGTTCAACTGATCCGCACCGCGCAGAATGAACGGATCGTAGACCGTGCCGATCGGCACGATGCGCTCGCCGAACAGCGAGGACGTCAACCCGAACGCCGATAGCGCCAAAAACAGATTCGATTCCGCAATCCCCAGCTCGACATGCTGGCCGTCGGGCGATCGGTCCCATTTATAGGTCGAGGGAATGCGCTGGGTGCGGAACAGATCCTCCGCCGCTTCGCGCGCAAAGAGTTTGCGCCGATTGACCCAAGGCCCGAGATTGGTCGAGACGGTCACGTCCGGCGACATCGTCGCCACGCGATCGGCAAAAGCGCTATCGCCACGGCCGAGTTCGTTGAGCATCAGGCCGAACGCTGCTTGGGTGGAGATCGTCCTTTCCGCCGGCGGTACGATCACCGGCACGTCCAGCACCGGGGCCGTGTAACGGCGCATGCCCTTCGCGGCGAACGGCACCGCATCGAGGAAGCGTTGCAGTTCCTTGGCATCGGTTTCGAGACCTTCGAACTTCTCCCATTCCTGGCCGGGGCGAACGCCGCACGCAGCGCGAAACGCATCCATCTGCGCATCGGTCATCAAGCCGGCGTGATTGTCCTTGTGCCCGGCGAGCGGCAAGCCCGCACCCTTGATCGTATAGGCGATGAAGCACACCGGCCGGTCATGCGTGCGGGCCGTGGCGAAAGCATCCAGCAAACTCGGCAGATCATGGCCGCCGAGATTGGTCATCAGCCGCGCCAGCGCTTCGTCGTCGTAGGACGCGATCAGATTCACGAGCGCGTTGTCGCCCGCGTGATCGGCGAGCAGGCGTTGGCGCCACGCGGCCCCACCTTGATAGGTGAGTGCGGAATAGAGCTCGTTCGGGCAAGAGTCGATCCAGGCGCGTAGCTTGGCCCCGCCGGGTTTCGCGAACGCCGCTTCCAGCAGCGCGCCGTATTTGAGCACGACGACGTCCCAGCCGAAGGTCGCGAACACGCTTTCCAGGCGCGCGGCGAGACCTTCATGGATCACGCCGTCGAGGCTTTGGCGGTTGTAGTCGACGACCCACCAGGTGTTGCGCAACCCATGCTTCCAGCCTTCGACCAGGGCTTCGTAGATATTGCCTTCGTCGAGCTCGGCGTCGCCCACCAGCGCCACCATCTTGCCGTCGGGCAGATCGGCCGCACGGCCCTTCGCTTTCAGGAAATCCTGCGCGATCGACGCGAACACGGTTTGCGCCACGCCCAAACCGACCGAGCCCGTGGAGAAATCGACGTCGTCGATATCCTTGGTGCGCGAGGGATAGGATTGGGCGCCGCCGAAGCCGCGGAAGTTTTCGAGCTTCGCGCGCGTTTGATGACCGAGCAGATATTGGATCGCGTGGAAGCAGGGACTTGCATGCGGCTTCACCGCGACGCGATCTTCGGGGCGCAGCGCTTCGAAATAGAGCGCCGTCATGATCGCGGCGAGCGAGGCCGACGAGGATTGATGGCCGCCGATCTTCATCCCACTTGGCATCCCATCGGGATTCGCGCGCAGGCGATTCGCGTTGTGGATCGTCCAACTCGACAGCCACAGCGTTTTGCGTTCGAGGTCGCGCAGAATTTCCAGCCGGTCCGCCATCTTGATCCCCTTTTGATTTGAGGATGAAGCCACCGATTCGCCGGAATTAATTTGCCAATTCAGCCAAGAAGGCGGAGTTTATTGGCATTATTTGCCAATACGGTGCCGAAATGACCGCGACCGAGCTCGATGCGATCGATCTGAAGATCCTGAAGGCGCTGCAGGAGGACGGGAAGCTGACCAACAACGCGCTGGCCGAGCGCGTGGGCCTATCGCCCTCGCCCTGCCTGCGCCGGGTGAATCTTTTGGAAGAGAAAGGCGTCATCGCGCGCTACGTGGCGCTTGCCGACTCGGCCAAGCTGGGCCTGCCGGTGAACGTGTTCGTGCGCGTGACGCTCGATCGACAGATCGAGGAGAATCTCGACGCGTTCGAAGTGGCCGTCACCAAGCGCCCGGAGGTGATGGAATGCTATTTGATGACCGGCGAATCGGATTACCTGCTGCGAATCGTCGTGCCGGATCTCGCAGCCTATGAGCGATTCCTCAAACAGCATCTGACGCGCATTCCCGGAGTCGCGAATATCCGCTCGAGCTTCGCGCTGAAACAGGTGCGCTATCAGACCGCGCTGCCGCTGACGCATCTGCGCCCGGCCGCCGGCTGAACACGCGAGACTCCAAAAAGCAAAAACCCCGATGCCGCGAGGCACCGGGGTTTTCTGATCTTGGTTGCGGGGACAGGATTTGAACCTGTGACCTTCAGGTTATGAGCCTGACGAGCTACCGGGCTGCTCCACCCCGCGTCAAAATCGTTTTCCCAAAAACAAACGCCCACCGAGGTGGGCGCTGTTAGGGAACATGTCGAAGAGGGTATGCGGTTAGCAGTGCGATGTAGCTCTATTCTTCTTGCGATCGCTCCGATGAGAAGGCTCGGCGGCGACTTACTCTCCCATGCCTTGAGACATAGTACCATCAGCGCTGAGAGTTTTCACGGCCGAGTTCGGAATGGGATCGGGTGGGTCACCTCTCGCTAAGACCACCGAGCCGTCCCATCGGAACGAGCAAGAAAAACAGAGGGTATCGCGTGTGTCGGATGGAGAATTCAAGCGCAAGCGCTGGCTTCCGTGACCCGGAAGCCGGGGCCCCTTGAACGGGGGCCTCGACGCTGCGTGCGAAACTGCGACGACGGAGGAGATCAAGCCTATCGGACTATTAGGACCAGTAAGCTCAACGCATTGCTGCGCTTACACACCTGGCCTATCAACGTGGTGGTCTTCCACGGTCCTCAGGGATACCTGGTTTCGAGGCGAGTTTCCCGCTTAGATGCATTCAGCGGTTATCTCTTCAGCACATAGCTACCCGACTGTGCCGCTGGCGCGACAATCGGTACACCAGAGGTGCGTCCATCCCGGTCCTCTCGTACTAGGGACAGCTCCTCTCAAGTATCCTACACCCACGGCAGATAGGGACCGAACTGTCTCACGACGTTCTAAACCCAGCTCACGTACCACTTTAATCGGCGAACAGCCGAACCCTTGGGACCTGCTCCGGCCCCAGGATGTGATGAGCCGACATCGAGGTGCCAAACGACGCCGTCGATATGGACTCTTGGGCGTCATCAGCCTGTTATCCCTAGAGTACCTTTTATCCGTTGAGCGATGGCCCTTCCACATGGAAACCACCGGATCACTATGGCCGACTTTCGTCTCTGCTCGACCTGTCGGTCTCGCAGTCAGGCGGGCTTATGCCATTGCACTCGAGGGCTGATTTCCGACCAGCCTGAGCCCACCATCGCGCGCCTCCGTTACTCTTTGGGAGGCGACCGCCCCAGTCAAACTGCCCACCACGCAGGGTCCTTAGCCCGGATAACGGGCCGAAGTTAGATATCAGAAACCGTAAGGGCGGTATTTCACCGGTGCCTCCATCAGAGCTGACGCCCCAACTTCATTGGCTCCCGCCTATCCTACACATCCAGTTCCTAATACCACTGCGAAGTTGCAGTAAAGGTTCATAGGGTCTTTCCGTCTAACCGCGGGTACTCCGCATCTTCACGGAGAATTCAATTTCACTGAGCCGGTGCCGGAGACAGTGGGGAAGTCGTTACGCCATTCGTGCAGGTCGGAACTTACCCGACAAGGAATTTCGCTACCTTAGGACCGTTATAGTTACGGCCGCCGTTTACCGGGGCTTCGATTCAAGCCTTGCAGCTCTCCTCTTAACCTTCCGGCACCGGGCAGGCGTCAGACCCTATACGTCCTCTTACGAGTTCGCAGAGCCCTGTGTTTTAAGTAAACAGTCGCTACCCCCATTTCTGTGCCACCCGACAAAGCTTGCGCTAAGCCGGGTCTCTCTTATCCCGAAGTTACGAGAGCAATTTGCCTAGTTCCTTCGACACCGTTCTCTCAAGCGCCTTGGTATATTCAACCAACCCACCTGTGTCGGTTTCGGGTACGGCCTATACGCTGGGGCTATTTCCTGGAAGACTTGACCGGCCCGCGGAATCCAATAACCGCGAACAAGCTGCCATCTCCGTCAACACCCAGCAGGCCCAGGAATATTAACCTGGTTTCCATCGACTACGCCTTTCGGCCTCGCCTTAGGGACCGGCTTACCCTGCGCGGATTAACCTTGCGCAGGAACCCTTGGGTTTTCGGCGACAGGGTTTCTCACCCTGTTTATCGTTACTCATGTCAGCATTCTCACTTCCGATACCTCCAGCAGACCTGACGGTCCACCTTCACAGGCTTACGGAACGCTCCGCTACCGCGTGCTTGCGCACACCCGTATCTTCGGTGCCTAGCTTAAGCCCCGTTACATTTTCGGCGCAGGACAGCTTGACCAGTGAGCTATTACGCTTTCTTTAAAGGATGGCTGCTTCTAAGCCAACCTCCTGGTTGTCTAAGCCGTCCCACATCCTTTACCACTTAGCTAGGACTTGGGGACCTTAGATGACGGTCTGGGCTCTTTCCCTCTCGGCGACGGACCTTAGCACCCGCCGCCTGCCTGCCGATCTGTACTCCTCGGTATTCGGAGTTTGGTTAGGTTTGGTAAGGCTTGCGCCCCCCTAGCCCATCCAGTGCTCTACCCCCGAGGGTAATCAATCGACGCTCTACCTCAATAGATTTCGCGGAGAACCAGCTATTACCGGCCTTGATTGGCCTTTCACCCCTAGCCACAGGTCATCCCCTGCTTTTTCAACAGAAGTGGGTTCGGTCCTCCAGTGCGTGTTACCGCACCTTCAACCTGCCCATGGCTAGATCGACCGGTTTCGGGTCTAATCCTAGTGACTACTCGCCCTATTCAGACTCGCTTTCGCTGCGCCTACGCCTATCGGCTTAAGCTCGCCACTAAAACTAACTCGCTGACCCATTATACAAAAGGTACGCCGTCACGGGACAAGCCCGCTCCGACTGCTTGTAGGCATCCGGTTTCAGGTCTATTTCACTCCCCTCATCGGGGTGCTTTTCACCTTTCCCTCACGGTACTTGTTCGCTATCGGTCGGTAAGGAGTACTTAGGCTTGGAGGGTGGTCCCCCCATCTTCAGACAGGATTTCACGTGTCCCGCCTTACTCAAGGATTCATGTGCTTTCTACCCGTACGGGGCTATCACCCTCTATAGCCGCCCTTTCCAGAGCGTTCCGGTTCTTACACACAAATCACTGGCCTGGTCCGCGTTCGCTCGCCACTACTAACGGAGTCTCGGTTGATGTCCTTTCCTCCGGGTACTGAGATGTTTCAATTCCCCGGGTTTGCTTCCACGCCCCTATGTATTCAGGACGGGATCATCCTTGCGGATGGGGTTTCCCCATTCGGAAATCCACGGATCAACGATCGCTCGCATCTCCCCGTGGCTTATCGCAGCGTGCTACGTCCTTCATCGCCTCTTACCGCCAAGGCATCCACTAAATGCCCTTGTCACGCTTGATCTCTTAGTCGTCGAAGCAGATCACGATCCGAAGATCGGGATCTACGTCTATGTCGTCGTTAAGTGCGCTGGCCTAGGCGACCAACACGCACTCGCTCAGTTTCGCACGCAGAGTCGAAGCTCCCGAACCGGTCTTGCGACCAGATCGAAAACCCAAGCTCTACGCGCTTGAATTCTCCATCAGACACGCCGGTACATTCCTTCGGCAACCATCACTAATCGCCGAACCGTCTTACATACCCTCGGCTTCGATGCCTGCGATTGCTCGCACCATCGTTGCGTTCGGGTACGTTCAACTAGAACGTACCAACATACCCTCTTCACCATGTCAAACAGCACAGGATATCAGCCAGCAAACCCGGGAGACCTTGCGGTCAGCCCTGTCGCTCGCGAACCCCACCCGAGTTACCCCGGATTTCTTCGCTTCCTTTCGATCCGCTAGACCTTGCCGAAGCAAGATCAGACACTCCGTTGGGCCGGTTCCTATCGACACTCTCTATCACTTCGAAGAAGTGGTGGAGGCGGACGGGATTGAACCGACGACCCCCTGCTTGCAAAGCAGGTGCTCTCCCACTGAGCTACGCCCCCTTTACTTCGTGAGGTGCCCAGAGAAAATGGTGGGCCCGGGAAGACTTGAACTTCCGACCTCACGCTTATCAAGCGCGCGCTCTAACCAACTGAGCTACGAGCCCAATGCTCGTCTGTTTTCGCGGATCGCGAAAGGAAGGGATGCGCCGGCGGCGGCAGGTTCGAGATCGAACCGATCCGAAGATCGATAACGTCTCCCGGATACTCGGAACCAGACTTGATCGAATCTGGTGGAGGGCCGGTTGTCCTAGGGGAATTTCACCCTTCGAACGAAACCAAGGAACGGCGATCTTGAAAGCATGAGAGCCTTCGAAAGTTCGCACATCCTTAGAAAGGAGGTGATCCAGCCGCAGGTTCCCCTACGGCTACCTTGTTACGACTTCACCCCAGTCGCTGACCTTACCGTGGACGGCTGCCTCCTTGCGGTTAGCGCACCGGCTTAAGGTAAAACCAACTCCCATGGTGTGACGGGCGGTGTGTACAAGGCCCGGGAACGTATTCACCGCGGCATTCTGATCCGCGATTACTAGCGATTCCACCTTCATGCACCCGAGTTGCAGGGTGCAATCTGAACTGAGATGGCTTTTGGAGATCGGCTCGGGGTCGCCCCGTTGCATCCCACTGTCACCACCATTGTAGCACGTGTGTAGCCCAGCCCGTAAGGGCCATGAGGACTTGACGTCATCCCCGCCTTCCTCCGGCTTGTCACCGGCAGTTCCTTTAGAGTGCCCAGCATAACCTGATGGCAACTAAAGGTGAGGGTTGCGCTCGTTGCGGGACTTAACCCAACATCTCACGACACGAGCTGACGACAGCCATGCAGCACCTGTGTGGAAGCCAGCCGAACTGAAGAAGACAATCTCTTGTCCCCATACTTCCCATGTCAAGAGCTGGTAAGGTTCTGCGCGTTGCATCGAATTAAACCACATGCTCCACCGCTTGTGCGGGCCCCCGTCAATTCCTTTGAGTTTTAATCTTGCGACCGTACTCCCCAGGCGGTGTGCTTATCGCGTTAGCTGCGACACCGAGAAGCTAGGCTTCCCGACGTCTAGCACACATCGTTTACAGCGTGGACTACCAGGGTATCTAATCCTGTTTGCTCCCCACGCTTTCGCGCCTCAGCGTCAGTTGAGGTCCAGATAGCCGCCTTCGCCACTGGTGTTCTTCCCAATATCTACGAATTTCACCTCTACACTGGGAATTCCACTATCCTCTCCCTCACTCAAGTCTCGCAGTATCAAGCGCAATTCCCAGGTTGAGCCTGGGGATTTCACGCCTGACTATCGAAACCGCCTACGCGCCCTTTACGCCCAGTAATTCCGAACAACGCTAGCTCCCTTCGTATTACCGCGGCTGCTGGCACGA
>JAIUNH010000541.1 GCA_020161965.1 Pseudomonadota bacterium | reverse complement strand
GTGGCACGACGAATGGGATGCGCTGCCGACCGACGACAAGGCCGTGATGAAATCGCGCCAGGGCGTGCGCTACCCGGTGCTGGAAGGCTTGATGGTCGCCGACGAGAAAACGCTGAAGCCCGTGCCGTCGGATGGCACGACGATGGGCGAAGTGTTCATGCGCGGCAATATCGTGATGAAGGGCTATCTCAAAAATCCCGACGCGACGGCCAAGTCGTTCAAGGGCGGCTGGTTCCACACCGGCGATCTCGGCGTCATGCACCCGAACGGCTATATCGAGCTCAAAGACCGTTCGAAGGACATCATCATTTCCGGCGGCGAAAATATCTCGACGATCGAGGTGGAGGGCGCGCTCTACAAGCATCCCGACGTGCTCGAAGCCGCCGTGGTCGCGCGCCCTGATGAAAAATGGGGCGAAACGCCTTGCGCTTTCGTCACCTTGCGCGACGGTTCCAAGACGACCGCCGAAGAATTGATCGCCTTCGCCAAAAAACATCTCGCCGGCTACAAGGCGCCCCGCACGATTGTATTTGGCGCTTTGCCCAAGACGAGTACGGGAAAAATCCAAAAGTTCGTGCTGCGCGAAAAGGCGAAGGCGCTATAGTCGGACATGGCCGACCAACTCCGAAAATACACGACGAATTCTATGGTTTTCCGCGAAGGCGAGACCGGCGATTACGCCTGTCTCGTGCGCAGCGGGCAGTTCGAATTGTTCAAGGGGACGGGCGAGGAGAAAACCATTCTCGCCACGACCGGGCCCGGCACGGTGTTCGGCGAATTGGCGCTGATCGACAAGGGCCATCGCATGGCGTCGGCGCGCTGCGTCGAGGCGGGCGAGCTGATGCTGATCGACCGCGCGCGCTTCCTGACCAAGATCGCGGCGCTGTCGCCCGGTCAGCGCGGCGTCTACAACGAATTGCTGAATTTCGTGCGCGAAACGTCGGTCTATACGCCGCCGCGTTACGGCGATCCCGAGCCGGTGATGTCCGACAAGGCCAAGCGCGTGCAAGTCGTGCTGCCGCAGATCGAGACGGCGCGGATGCTGGAGACGGGCGACAATTTCCTCGACGTGCTGACCAAGATGCTCGTCCATTACGCGAAGCGGCGCCTGCCGCCACCGGGTTGAACGGCGCCGCTGCGGGATGGATCAGCTTCGCAAATACACGATGGGTGCCCTCGTTTTTCGCGAAGGCGAATCCGCCGATTACGCGTGTCTTGTCCGCACCGGCAAATTCGAGATCTACCGAATGGATGGGCGGGGCGAAGAACATATCGCTCATACGACCCAAGGGGTGGTGTTCGGCGAGTTGGCGCTGATCGACGGCGGCAAGCGCATGGCCCATGCGCGCTGTGTCGAGGAAGGGCATCTGGCGCTGATCGATCGCCAGCGTTTCCTCGCTAAGTTGAAGGTACTGACGCCGCTGCAGCGAAAACTCTTCGACGAACTTCTCGCCTTCGTGCGCGAAGCCCCGATCTGGACGCCCGAAGTCCAGGCGACCGACCGGATGACGCGCATCATCGGCCTGGTGCCGCAGATCGAGGAACGCAAAGCGCTGGCGACGGGCGACACGTTCCTCGACGTGCTCGCCAAGATGCTGGTGCATTACGCCAAGCGCCGCTTGCCGCAATCGGGTTGATCGTTTCTTTGAAAACGAAACGGCGCCCGGGAAACCCGAGCGCCGCTTGTGAAGATCGCCGATAGACTCTTACGCGGAAGCTTTCAAACCGGCTCAGTGATCGAGCCGGTTGAGCTCGTCCTTGATTCGAAGTTTCTCCTTCTTCATCTGGGCGATGGTCATGGCGCTGGGAAGCGGGCGGGCTTCCTCGCGACCGAGATCTTCGTCGAGCTTGGCGTGTTTGGCTTGCAGCGATCGAATGCGTTCGGATATCGGCATTGCCTTTACCTCCTGCATCTAGGACGCGACCTTCACGTCAAGAATCCTACGCCCATCGACTGGATGCGACAAGCGCAAGCGCGTCCGATAATTTGTCGCAGCGTCGACGAATTTTTTACGTATTCCGCGAACGCGTTGATGCGGCGGATATCTTGCGCATCTCGGCAAGAATCTTGCGCGTTTGCCGCGTCGCAAAAGCGCTACCCAATAACGTCGAAAGTGGTGCCATCATGTCGCGACTTGGATCGGAATTCGGCGAACCGGATTTCGTCGTCGCCGCCAGCGAATCGAGTTGGGCTTTTTCGGCGCTAAGTTCCAGGCGTTTGACGCCCTCGCGGATTTCTTCCCAGCCCGCGCGGCCTTTTATCGCGCGGCGCAGATTGCGCAACGGCACGATCGCTTGTTCGCGCCAGCGCTTGGAAATCAGACGCCATTTCGCCAGCGGTGCTGGACCAAGCCCGCTTTGCCCATGCCACAGCACCGCCAAAAGCAACGGTATATCGGCCCCGTGGCGGTCTTGAAGGGCAAGGCAAGCTTGGGCAACGCCCGGCCGCGCATAAAGGGTCAGGCAAAACGCCCATAAATCGGATTTTCTCGTTTTCCGTCCCGGCTTTGCTATATTTGGAGTCATATGGACGACCCGGTCTTCGAAGATATTCGCCGCCAGATCGCGGAGTTGCGCGTCGAGCATCGCGATATGGACGATGTGATCGCCCGTGTTCTGGAACATCCGCCGGTCGACATGCTGCAGGTCCAGCGGCTGAAGAAGCGCAAATTGTCGCTGAAGGACCAGATCACGCGGCTGGAAAGCCGGCTGCTGCCCGACATCATCGCCTGAGCGTTTGCGCTCAAGGCGTGCGCGCCGCTTTCTTGCGCGCGTACATTTCCTTGTCCGCACTTTCCAGCAATCGCGCG
>JAIUNH010000540.1 GCA_020161965.1 Pseudomonadota bacterium | reverse complement strand
GCCGCCACGCAAGCGCGCAGCGTGTCGAGCATTTCGGACATCGAGATCAGCCCCGTATCGGGCTGGCCCAGGCGCGCCGCCGACACCGCGAAGCCCGACATGAACATGACCTCGTGCCCGGCCTCGCGGGCGAGCTTGGCCGACAACCCGTCGAACACGCCGGGCATCACCGCCAGGCGCTTTCCCGAAAGCCTTGCGCGCAGAACATCGGCTTTGTTGATCAATGTCGTGGGCATGACGCGCCTCCCCGAAAAACCCTATTTCGGGTAGGAACTTAGCGCCGCGCCCGCTTGCAGGCCAGCCTTGCGGGCGCTTGACCGGACGCTCCCGGTCGCCTACCTAAACGCCCATGGCGATACGCGAAATCCTGGTCGCTCCCGACCCCAAGCTGAAGATGAAGGCCCGCCGCGTCGAGACCTTCGACGACGATCTGCGCAAGCTGCTCGACGACATGGTCGAGACGATGTACGCGGCCAAGGGCATCGGTCTGGCGGCACCCCAGATCGGCGTGCCGTTGCGCGCCATCGTCATGGATCTGGCGCGCGACGAGGAAGAGGACGCCGCCCCGCGTAAGTTCTTGAATCCCGAGATCGTCTGGGAATCGGACGAGGAAGTGCCTTGCGAAGAAGGCTGCTTGTCCGTGCCCGGCCAATACGCCGAGGTGACGCGCCCCGCGCAATGCCGCGTGCGCTATCAGGACGAGAACGGCGTGCGCCACGAAATCGATTGCGACGGCCTGCTCGCCGTGTGCATCCAGCACGAGATGGATCACCTCGAAGGCGTGTTGTTCGTCGACCATTTGTCGATGCTCAAGCGCAACATGATCCTGCGCAAAGTCGCCAAGGCCCGCCGCGAAAAGGCTTCTTGAGCCGTGCCGCCGATGCGCCTCGCCTTCATGGGCACGCCCGATTTCGCGGTCGGCGCGTTGGATGCACTCGCCAAGGCCGGCCACGAGATCGTCGTGGTCTATACCCAGCCGCCGCGCCCCGCCGGGCGAGGGCAGCGCGAACAGCGTTCGCCCGTGCACGAGAAGGCCGTGGCGCTGGGCATTCAAGCGCGCCATCCCACTTCGCTCAAATCGCCGGACGAGCAGGCGGCGTTCGCGGGGTTGGCGCTCGATATCGCCGTGGTCGCGGCCTATGGCTTGATCCTGCCCAAGGCGATTCTGGAAGCACCACGTCGCGGCTGCCTCAATATCCACGCCTCGCTGTTGCCGCGCTGGCGCGGGGCCGCCCCGATCCAGCGCGCGATCGAAGCGGGCGATGTCGCGACCGGTGTGACCATCATGCAGATGGATGCCGGGCTCGATACCGGCGCCATGTTGCTCAAGGCGCAAATCCCGATCGGGCCCGACACGACCGGCGGCAAGCTGCATGACGAACTCGCCGCGATCGGCGCCAAGGCGATCGTCGATGCGCTGGATCGGCTCGACGATCTGCACCCGCAAGCGCAGCCCGAAGCAGGCGTGACCTACGCAAAGAAGCTCGACAAGGCCGAGGCGAAGCTCGATTGGTCGCTTTCCGCCGATGAACTCGACCGGCGCATTCGCGCTTTCGATCCGTTTCCGGGCACGTGGTTCGAGGCGAAGGGCGAGCGTATCAAGGTGCTCGCCGGCAAGAAGGTCGAGGGCAAGGGCGCGCCCGGCACGGTGCTGGCCTCGCCGCCGGTCGTCGCCTGCGGCGACGGCGCCTTGGCATTGACGCGGCTTCAGCGCGCGGGCGGCAAGCCGATGGACGCGGCCGCTTTCGCCAACGGCTTCGATCTACCGCCCGGCACGGTGCTGTAGCGATGCCGCGCTACAAGCTGATCCTGGAATACGACGGCGGCGGCTTCGTCGGCTGGCAGCGCCAGCCCAACGGCCCGTCGGTACAGGAAGCGCTGGAAACCGCGTTTCCGAAATTCTGCGGCCACGCGGTGGACGTTGCGGCCGCCGGGCGTACCGATGCGGGCGTGCATGCGACCCAGCAGGTCGTTCACTTCGACGCACCGGTCGAGCGTCCGCTGACCGCCTGGGTGCGTGGGGTGAATTCGCATTTGCCGGATGGCGTTGCGGTTCGCTGGGCGCAGCCGGTCGGCGAAGAGTTTCATGCCCGCTTCAGTGCCCGGGGGCGTCGTTATCGCTACTTGTTGCTCAATCGGCCGCAGCGTCCCGGCCTGTGGCAGGGGCGGGTCGGCTGGTTTCACCTGCCGCTCGATCTGGCGGCCATGCAGGATGCGAGCGCTCGCTTGCTGGGTGAGCACGATTTTTCAGCGTTTCGTGCTGCGGAATGCCAGGCGAAGTCGCCGGTCAAGACGATGGCCCATGCCTCGGTACGTCAATTCGGCACGCTCTACGTCTTCGATTTCGAGGCCAGCGCCTTCCTGCACCACATGGTACGCAATCTGGTCGGTACCTTGGTTTACATCGGCAAGGGGACGCAACCGGCCGGCTGGCTCGACGAGCTGCTCGGGATGCGCGATCGCAAGCTCGCGGCGCCAACCTTTTCACCGGATGGCTTGTACTTTCGCGGGCCGGTTTACGAGCCGCACTGGGGATTGCCGGAGGGCGGCGATGATTTTCTGGATGGAATGCTGACATGAGAACCCGGATCAAGATTTGCGGCCTGACCCGAGAAGAGGATGTCGATGCGGCCGTGGCGGCAGGCGCCGATGCGATCGGCTTCGTGCTCTATCCCCCCAGTCCGCGCTACGTGACGCCGCAGCGGGCTGCCGAGTTGGCCAGGCGCATTCCTCCTTTCGTGGACGTCGTCGGTTTGTTCGTGAACGAGTCCGCTGCAGTGGTGGCCGAAGCCTGCGATCGGCTGCCGATCAACGT
>JAIUNH010000539.1 GCA_020161965.1 Pseudomonadota bacterium | reverse complement strand
GGCGGGTGCCCAAGGCACGATGAACAACTTCACCTTCGGCAACGACAAGCATCAGTATTACGAGACGATCGCCGGCGGCTCGGGTGCCGGGCCGGGCTTCGACGGCTGCGATGCCGTGCAGACGCATATGACCAATTCGCGCCTGACCGATCCCGAAGTACTGGAATGGCGCTTCCCCGTGCGCGTCGAAAGCTTCGAAATCCGGCGCGGCTCGGGCGGCAAGGGCGAATGGCGCGGCGGCGACGGCACGATCCGCAAGGTGCGCTTCCTCGAAGACATGACCTGCGCGATCCTCGCCAACCGGCGCATCGTCGAGCCGTTCGGCGCCAATGGCGGCGGCAACGGCAAGCTCGGCCGCAACTGGGTCGAGCGCGCGAACGGCACGGTCGAGGAGAAGGGCGCCACGGCCCAATGGGACGTGAAACCCGGCGACATGTTCGTAATCGAAACGCCCGGTGGTGGGGGCTACGGCAAGGCGAAATAGCCTAGAGCCATTCCGGCTTCGATGTACCGAAGGGCTCTGGTGGGCGCGCGTAGAAGCCGGGTGTGCGGTCGAGTTCCAGCACCGGCTTGAAATGGCCGATGCGCCCGAAAGGCGAGTCCGTTTCGGTCATCAGCTTGGAGATGTCGTCCGGCGGCAGATCGGTTGGCGCATTGCTCGCATCGAGCGTGCCGAGGCTTGCGAGGAAATGCCCGATCTGGGCGAGCGACGTGCGCACGCGCCACGTGCCGCCTTCCTGCGCTTGGCGTGCGAGGGCCAGCATCGTGCCGAGGGCGGCGACATAGCCGCCGATATAGTCGAGCGCTTGCACCGGCATGTTCTTGGGCGCAGCCAGTGAGCTTTGCGTCGCGGCCAAGCCCATCGCGTTCTGCACGACCGAGTCGAAGCCGCGCCGCATCGCCCACGGGCCTTCATGGCTATAGGCACATAGTTCCGTCACCACGATGCCGGGGCGCAACCGCGCAAGTTCGTCCGCCCCGAAGCCGCGTCTGGCCAGCGCACCGGGCCGATAGGATTGCAGGAACACATCGGCGCCGGCCGCAAGGTCGCGCAACATCGCGGGCCCATCTGAGGTATCGAGATCGAGCCACGCGCAACGCTTGCCGGGCCCGGTGTCGTAGAGCAATTCGGTTTGATAGGGCGTGTGCGGGGCGGCGAGATGCAGCACGTCGCCGCCATGTTCGGCGAGCAGGCGCCCGGCTGCCGGGCCCGCCAGCACGCGCGTCAAATCCAACACGCGAATGCCGGATAAAGGCCGCGCAGCGTCCGGTAGCTTGCGCGGCGGTGCCTCGCCGATCTTGTCGATCGTGAACAAAGGCAACGCGGCGATCGACTTGCCTTGCGCCGATGCGTTCCATTCGCCGCGCGTGCGCGTCACTGCGCCGATTCCGTCTTCGGCGGCCAGCGCCGTTTCGAACGCGAACGCGTCGAGCTTCGCGACGGCGCTTTCGAGATCGGCGCGCGTGTCGCCCGTCGCCCCCGACAGGCGCAGCGCCGCCGCGCGGTGATGCGCGTGATTGGTGTGGAGAAAGATATGCCGCGAATCGCGCGTGCGGTAATGGCCGACGAGCGGGTCCCAGAATTTGGGTTTTACACCGTCGCGCGTGACATAGACGCTGGAACGCAAACTCGCCGCCGCCGATCTTGTATCGATACGCACGCTTTGCGCCGCGTTGCCGCGCAAGCGCCACAGATCGCTCAGCACCAAGCCTGCGGCCCCCAGCACCGCGCTTGCCGCCGTGGCGATGCGAAACGGTGTCGGAAAAACAGGATCGCCCGTTCCGGCAATCTCCAACCGGTCGTCGTTGCGCGGCGCGCGGTTGCCAAGCTTCAAAATGGAATGCGTCAGCGTCGGGACGTTCATGCGCGATCCGCCGAGATTTCGTTGCCGGATATCGAGTATAGACGGGGCCGTCATGACGAACCCCGCAACGCCAGCAACCCAGACCCCGACGCCGCGCAGCGGAATCGGCCGTGCCGACCGTCCCTTGCTGGGCATCGCGTCGATGGCGTTCGGCGTCGTGCTGCTGTCGGTGATGGACGCCGTCACCAAATACGCGATCCTGCATATGCCGACCGGGCAGTTGATGGCGATCCGCTCCGTGATCGTGCTGCTGATCCTGACACCCTTCGTGATCCGCGCGGGCGGCTTGTCGGCGTTGCGCACCAAGCGGCCGCTGGGCCATTTGCTGCGCGCGTGCCTATCGGTCTGCGCGATGTACAGCTTCTTCGAAAGCCTGCGTCATTTGCCGCTCGCCACCGCCATCGCGATCGGCTTCGCGGCCCCCTTGTTCATGACGGCACTTTCGGTGCCGGTGCTGAAGGAGAAAGTCGGCATCCATCGCTGGTCGGCGGTGTTCGTCGGTTTTATCGGCGTTATGGTCATCATCGGGCCGGGCATCGCCGATGGCGAATTCGGCATCGGCGCGATGTTGGCGCTGTCGGCGGCGGTGTTCTATGCGGGCGGGATGACTTGCGTGCGCTGGCTCGCCTCGACCGAGACGGATCTCTCGATGATGGTGTCGCAGAATGCGGCGATGCTGTGCGGCGGGCTCGCCGGTGCGGCGATCGTTGCCGTGCCCGTGCCCGGCCATATGTGGTTCGTCATTCTGACGATGGCCGTGCTGGTGATGCTCGGTCAGTTGTTCACCATCCGCGCCTTCCGTCTCGCCCCCGTCGGCGCGGTGGCGCCGTTCCACTATACCGAGCTGGTCTGGGCCGCTTTGCTCGGCTGGGTGTTCTGGGGCGAATGGCCGTCCGACAATGTCTGGTGGGGGGCGGCGGTCGTCGTCGCGGCCGGGCTTTACACGATCTG
>JAIUNH010000538.1 GCA_020161965.1 Pseudomonadota bacterium | reverse complement strand
CAACGCCCCCTCCAGCGCCGCGACGCGGGCCTCGGCTTCGGTCAATCGATGGACAATCGTGGCCAGCGCTACGAGTTCGTCTGACGGCAAACCCGCACGCACAATGGACGTATCGACGATGCGCCAGAAGCCTTGGGCGAGACCATCGTATCGCTTGCGCTCGCCATCACGTTCGGCGCGCAGGGCTTCGATGGCGGCGGCGGCCTTCGAAACAATCTCCGCGTCTTGCGGCGCGCTGTACTTTTCGTAAATGCGGTTAAGTTCGCGCAACCGCGCCACCAAGTCGTCGGCGGGGGGTGCGTCTCGCGGAGGTTCAGGGATCGACACACCTGAACCTTCGCGATCAGCGCTAAGGCGCCCCAGCGCACTCGTCTCCACCGCCTCGCGCCGCGCGGCTTCGTCGCGGAGTGCGGGGCTGTCGGCTGGGATCAGCCAGCCGGTGAACGGGACTGCTGCCAGTCCCTTGCGGATTTCCATGATTTCCTCGACCGTCATCTTCTCGCTCATTGGCCGACACCTCGCGTCTGGCTGGCAACCGCCGCGCGCAACCGGCCGAGCGTGACGATGCCGGTCATCGGGCGCGAGACCTTGGCGCGCAGCACGGCCATTTTGAGGCGGCGAATCTCCTTCGCGTCGGGGTGCGGCACGATGGGCCGTCGGTGGGTCGTGTGGATGTTGAACTTAGACATGGGGCACCTGGGTTCGAGAAAGGGTCCGGGGTCTATACGGCGTGAACAAGGACGAACCGCCGCTTCGCTTTGCCGCGCCCCTGACAGGGCGCGACGGGCCGCCCGGTCAGCCGTCGCCATCGGCGCCGTCGGGATTGACGGGGCCGGGCGATTGGTCGAATTCCGCGTTGCGCGCGTCGATCAGCGCTTGCATCTGCTCGCCGGACTTCGGCGCGTTGCGCTTGAAGTTCCCGAACGGATGCTTGTTCAACTCGCACCACTGCGCGAGCCACGCGCGATCGGGTGCCGAGCGGATGGCAGCGCCTGCCGCCGTAGCCCAGCCGCGCCAATCCATCGCGCCATCAACCTCCGGCACAGCCACCAGAACGGGCGGCTCGGTCGCAAGCGGAACCTTGACCGCCGGCGGGGGTGGTGCGGCGCGTTGGCCGCCGCGCGCCCAGGCAATCAGCTTTTCGCCGTGCGCCTCGCCCAACTGCTCGCCGTCCTTGAAGATGGCGCGATGATCGCCCTCCATCTTAAAGGTCTTGGGGTCCGACAGGTCGATGAAGCCCTTGCGATCTTGCGCAAGTCGGAAAGAAACGGTCACCTCGAACAGGAAGTTTTGATTGCAAATCGCCTTGAAGAACTTCTCGCTCGGCGGCTTGAACGATTCCTCGCCCCGGATCGAAAAGATGATCGGAATGCGCCGCTCGAGGAACGACGACACCATGGCTTTGTGTTCGCCCTTGGGTTTGATCCAGGCGGCACCGCGCATGCGCTCCAGCTTCGCGGGATCGTTGCCCGCCATGCGCTGCGCTTCCTGATCGCGCCAATCGAGAACGCCACCCTCGCCCGCCCACTCGGCGGAAAAGCTGTCGATCACCAGCACGTCGTACTTCGCTTCCTCGGCGGCCTTCGCAAGCTCGCGATAACGCGCGGGACGATGCGGCGCGTCCATCATCGTCACGTCGAAATCGAAATGCTTCTTGAGGTGCAGCGTGCGCCCGCCCTCGGTATCGGCCACGGCGATCTTGCCCTTAGGCCCGGCGATGCCGCGCGCGAGGCGCAGCGCCGAGAACGTCTTGCCGGAGTTCGTGCCACCGACCAGGGCGACGAATACGCCGTGCTGCTCGGTGATCGATTGGGCGGGGCGGAAATGAAAGCTCAAGCGGCTTCTCCCTTGGTGCGCGCCGGCGCCTGCCAGTGCATCAGTTCGGCAGCGATATCGCCTTTCAACTCGCGCCGTTCGCGCGCGCGTTCCTGGCGCTCGGCGTGCTTGGTGATTTCCCAGGGCTTGGCCTCGGCGTAGCAGATGCGCGCCGGATAGCCGGGCCACGTCTCACGCTTGAGGCACGCGGCCCAAAGCTCCATCGCCCGCTCGACCTTCTCGTCCGCCATGTGGACGGCCTGGGGATCGAGTGCCACGACCGACAGCGCGTGCGGCGCCGCTTGCTCCAACACCACGAACCGCGCCTCGCGCATGCGCTTGAAGCCGACGGCGCGCAGACCCCGGCGATAAAAGGCGGCTTGCACGTCGTAGCCGCCATCGAACAGGCGCCGCGACCACATGTCGGGATCGGCGCTGCCGGTCGTGGTTTTCACGTCGTAAAACGCGGGCGCGTCGCCGTCCGGCAGCCAGTCGATGCGCGCGCGACACCAGAACGAAAAGCCGTTGATCGTCTCGCGCCAGACGACGGTGACTTCGCCCCGGCCCGCCTTCCAATCGGGCGCAATCTCGTGCTTTTGGATCTGCATGCGCGCGTTGAGCGTCGCATCCCAAACCGCCTCTTGCTGATGCTTAAGTAGCGGCACCTTGCCCGCAGCGTGCGCGGCCGCGCGCTGATCCTTGGCGTCATTCGTGCGCCAGTCCTTGGCGTCGACAACGACGATCGCCGCCGACGTGCGCGTGAGGCCCGCGTGGATAGCCTTGCCGATATCCGCGGCACTCGACGGGTCCCATTCGGACTCGCCACCCAGGCGCGGGTGCATCGCGCGGGCGTGCGCGGGCGACTGATCGAGCAGCGCCACCGCGACGGAATGCGATAGCGACGGCTCCGGGCACGGGTCCGCGTGATACGTGGCCTCGGGCACGTCGTGATAGAGGCCCGGCTTGTCGATGGCGGTCATCGGCGCGCCTCTACCAGCGTGAAGTTCTCG
>JAIUNH010000537.1 GCA_020161965.1 Pseudomonadota bacterium | reverse complement strand
ACCACGATCCCGTTTTCCATCGCGCTTGCTTTGGCGATGGCGCTGCTGGTCAGCGGGATCGACGCGGCCGTTCCGCTGCTCGTTTTCGCCGGGATCTACGGTATCGGTAACGGCTTGATGACGATCGTGCGCGGCACGATCGTGCCCGAGCTGTTCGGTCCGCGCGATTACGCGACCGTCAACGGCGCGTTGGCGCTGCCGTTCAATCTGTCGCGCGCACTCGCCCCGGGGATCGCGGCGGCGCTGTGGCGTATTTCCGGCGGCTATGACGGGGTGTCGCTGGCTCTGCTCGTGGCGCTGAGTGCGGGCTTCGTCGCGATTTGGCTGGTGACGATCAGGAAATGACCGTGCGCTTGCACGGGGCGTTCAACGCCGCCGGGGCGATCTGTTCGGGCACCGCGCGGAACAGCGCCATGACCTTGGCGAAGACCGCGCCATAAGCTTCGGCGCGCAGCTTGCGCGCGTTGGCGATATGGAACTCGAATTCGGCGGCGGAAATCTGCGGCATGGGGAACTCCGGGGCTGCGGTAACGGGATTGCGCATTTGGAGCTTGTTACGGTTCGCGGCTAGCGATAATCGTCGATTTCGGCCTATCATTTGTGAACCACCGTCACAAATGGGGTCGGGATGGATCAATCGGGGGAAATGGCCGCTTTCGTCGCCGCGGTCGAGCGGGGCGGGTTTTCGGCTGCCGCACGGGCGATGAAGCTCACGCCGTCGGCATTGTCGAAGCTCGTCGGGCGATTGGAAGCGCGGCTTGGCGTGCGCTTGCTGGCGCGCACGACGCGCACGCTGACGCTGACCCCCGAAGGCGAAGCCTATTACGCGCGGGCCCGGCGCATCGTCGCCGATATCCGCGAAGCGGAATTGGAGGTCGCGGGCTTCCGCGCCCGGCCGCGCGGCGTGCTGAAGATCAACACCGGCAACGCCTTCGGCTATCACCAGCTGGTGCCGGCGTTGCCGGAGTTTCTGGCGCGCAATCCCGATTTGCATGTGCAGCTTTCCTTCGTCGATCAGCGCGTCGATCTGATCGAATGCGGCGACGATGTCGGCATCCGCATCGGCGAAGTCGTCGACGATCGCTTGGTCGCGCGGCGCATCGCGGATCTGCACCGCACGATTTGCGCTTCGCCCGCGTATCTCGCGCGGCGCGGCACGCCCAAGCGGCCCGAGGATTTGCAAGGTCACGACTGCGTGACGATGCACAACATGCCGCATTTGGGACGTTGGCCGTTCAAATCGGGCCTCGTCGAAGTTTCGGGGTCGGCGAGCGTGGACAGCGCCAATGCGATGCTGGAATTGGGAATGGCGGGGCTGGGCGTGATCCGCATGGCCGATTTCGCGCTCAACGACGCGATCCGCGACGGACGCCTGGTGCCGATCCTGACCGATTGGCATGTCCGCGATCCGGTGCCGATCTGGGTCGTCTACCCGCAGACGCGCAATCGCGTTCCCAAAACGGCGGCGTTCGTCGAATTCATGCAATCCCGGTTCGGCCATGCCCCATGGCGGATCGCCTGACGGGCTGCTAAGAAGGCGCCGGAGAAACCGTAAGACGGCATAAATGATTCTTTCCGACAACGCGCGAGGCGCGCTGCTGCTGTCCGGCGCGATGACGATCTTCGTCGCCAACGACGCGGCGATGAAACTCGCCGCCCAGAATATTCCGATGATCCAAGCGCTCGCCGTACGCGGCGTGCTCGCGACGGCGCTGTTCTTTTTGATCGCGTGGCGGTCGGGCGCCTTCGCCAAGATTTCGACACTGCGCGATCCCAAGATGATGCTGCGCACGGTGGCGGAGGTCGTGGGATCGATGCTGTTCATGCTGTCGCTGGCGCATATCCCGCTGGCGACGGCGGCGGCGCTGAACCAGGCCGTGCCGCTGCTGACGATCCCGTTCGCGATGCTGTTGCTGGGCGAGAAGGTGGGCTGGCGGCGTATCGCGGCGTTGCTCGCCGGTTTCGCGGGCGTGATGCTGATTTTGAAGCCGTCGCCCGCGGGCATCGATCCGTGGCTGCTGGCGTCGTTCGTATCGGCCTGGGTTTTCGCGCTGCGCGATTCGATCACGCGCATGCTGTCGGCGCATATTCCCACCGTCTTGGTCACGCTGCTGATGTCGGGCTCGATGATGATCGTCGGCGTGATCGGTACGGTCGCGACCGGCTGGACACCGATGACGGCAGATAGCTGGGGCTTGGTGGCGATCGCGACGCTCGCCGTCGCGGTCGGCTATACGCTGCAGGTCGCGGCGTTCCGCGTGGGCGAGTTGTCGCTGGTCGGCGGTTTCCGTTATTCGGGCCTTATCGGTTCGGCCTTGGCCGGCTGGCTGCTGTGGGACTATCTGCCCGATACGCTGACCTGGGTGGGTATGGCGCTCATCGTCGTGTCGGGGATTTACGCCCTGCATCGCAGCCGCGTGCGCGCGGGCCGGGCGACGTGACCCCGGGCAATCGCAACGGCATTTTGGCGGTCGTCGCGGCGATGACCCTGTTCGCGTTTTCCGACACGATCATGAAACTCGCGCTGGCCGACGTGCCGGCCGGCCAGTTGCTGTTCGTGCGCGGCATCGTTCTGGTGATCGCGGGCTCGTTCCTGGTGTGGCAATCGGGCGGCTTCGCCCAGCCGCGCGCGTTTATCGAGCCGCATACGGTGCTGCGGGGACTGATCGAGGCGGTCGCGGCGTTCTGCTTCATCGCGGCCTTGGGACATATTCCGCTCGCGCTCAACGCTTCGATCAATATGGCGACACCTTTGCTGGTGCTGCCGGTCGCGGCGGCGTTTCTGGGCGAGCGTTTCGGCTGGCGGCGCATCGGCGCCATTCTGGCGGGCTTCGCGGGCGT
>JAIUNH010000536.1 GCA_020161965.1 Pseudomonadota bacterium | reverse complement strand
TTCCGCGTCTGTTCACGGCTTGCGGCGCCCTTTGGGCGAGTTCGGATTATTGGAAATCAACGCGTTAGCCCACGACGTCCGGACTCCGAAGCTGAAGGTCGCGCGTTCGAGTCGCGCCGGGCGCGCCATTTCCTCCCCCTCGCCTAAATCGAAATTCAGGCCGGTTCCATGCCGTGGCGCGTGTAAACATCGCGCGCGGCGGGGGCGCGCAACGCCGCGATAAAACCGGCGGAAGCTTGCGGATCGGTGGTGGACGTAGCCACACCGGCCGCGAAATTCGTGACCGCGCGCAAGGCGGGCGATAGCGGTCCGGCGATTTCGATTCCCGGCACGCCTTGCAGCTCGCTCAATTGCTGGAAGCCGATATCGGCGGCACCATCGGCAACGAGCTTGCCGACCGGCACGCCCGGCGGCGCCTTCACCAAGCGCGCTTCGATCGCGGCGAAAATTTCCCAACGCTTGAACAGCGCGATGATGTGATCGCCGCTCGGGCCCGTCGAATAGGCGATGGCGCGCGCGCCCAGCAACGCTTGGCGGGCCGCATCGTCGCTCGAGAGATCGGGTTTCGCGGCACCCGCTTTGACGGCGGCGGCCAAGGCCGAGCGCGCGATATCGACGACGCTGTCGGCGCGCACGAAACCGCCGCGCGTCAATTTCGCCAGCGCGTCGGCCGCAAGCACGACGACATCGACACTCTCGCCGCTTTCGACACGCTTGGCCGCGTCCACACCGCCCATCGAATTGACGTTGACCTTCCGGCCGGTCGCCACGCCGTGCGATGCCGCGATCTCGGCCAAGATGTGCCGCGTCGCCATCGACGAAATGCAGATCATTTGCGGTAAGGGTTCCGCAGATCGCGCATCAGGCCGGCGAACACGTCGCGCAATTGCGCTTCGTCGCAGCCCATCAGCAGCGCGTCTTCGAACGCGTCCTGCGCCAATTGGCGCAACTCGGTCACGTTCTCCGCCAGGACTTTCAGTTTTTCGACGCATGTCACCAGCTCGCCATCTTGCTGGTGCCAGCGGAAAGTTTCGGTGCCGGGATCGAGCGCGCTCATCGTCCGCCTCCGTCGAGGGAACGACAGGCTACGCCCATCCCGGCGCCGAATACCAGTCGGATCAGGCCGCCTTGGCAGCCGTCGTGCCGACCCACGCCGCGATCGCGGTCTTGGCACCGGCAAGGGCCGCGTCGCGCGCTTCCGGTCCGAAGGCGAGCTTTTCCGCGCGCACGAAGGTCACGTCGGTGATGCCGAGGAAGCCGAGCACCGTGCGCAGATAGGGCTCTTGCGAATCCATCGGCTTCGCCGGGCCCTCGCTATACATACCCGCGCGCGATTCGATCACGAGGGCGCGCTTGCCGGTCAGCAAACCTTTCGGGCCCGCTTCGGTGTAGCTGAACGTGACGCCGGCGCGCGCGATATGGTCGAACCAAGACTTGAGCGTCGACGAAATGCCGAAATTATACATCGGCGAACCGATGACGATCAGATCGGCGGCCTTGATTTCGGCCACAGCGGCGTCGGACAGCGCGCGTGCGGCTTTCTGCGCATCGTTGGCGGGCTCGGCGCCGCGGATCGCGGCGGTCGAATCTTCGGTCAGATGCGGCAGCGGATTGGCGCCCAGATCGCGCGACACGATCTTGGCGCCCGACGCGCGCAATTGCGCCACGGCTTCGGCCACGAGGGCGCCGGAAACCGAGGCCTGGCCGGTGGAAGCGCTGGTGAGGGCGAGAACGGACGTCATCGGAAGCTCCTTGCTGCGATTTTTAAGGCCCTTGCTGGGCCGGTCGAAAGCAAGGTAGTGATGCCCTGATAGGAACAGTATCCCCGTTTTAGGCAGCACTCTGTTTACCTAAAAGGAACAATTCGATGATCGAAATCGCGGATATGCGCTGTTTCGTCGAGGTTTTGGAGAGTGGCGGCTTCAACCGCGCCGCCGCGAAACTGGGCCTGTCCAAATCGATCGTCAGCCGCCGGATCGCGCGCATCGAGCGCGAGCTGGGTGCCAGGCTGCTGAGCCGCACGACACGCGGCATGAGCCCGACGGAGACGGGGACCGATTTCAAGGCGCGCTGCGAGCGCATCCTCGCCGAGCTCGACGCCGCGCGCGACGCGGCCGCCCAGCATGGCGGCGGCTTGACCGGGCGTTTGCGCCTTGCGGCACCGCTGGTGTTCGGCGTGCGGCATATCGCCCCCGTGCTGAGCGCGTTCGCCAAGCGCCATCCGAAGCTGGAGATCGACATCGCGTATAGCGACCGTATCGTCGACCTGATCGGCGAAGGCTACGACGCCGCGATCCGCATCGGCACGATCCGCGACACGAGCCTGATCGCGCGGCGCTTGGCGCCCGCCCGCGCCGCGATCGTGGCGAGCCCCGCTTATCTCGCCGAACATGGCGCGCCGAAAATTCCCGCCGATATCGCCAAGCACGAATGCCTGATCTATACCGGCAGCGCCGTGCCCGATTGGCATTTCCGCGCGGGCAAGCGGACGATCGCGATCCGCCCCGCCGGCCGTTTGCGCAGCGACAGCGGGGCCGCAATTCTGGAATGGGCGTTGGCGGATTTGGGCATCGCCATGCTGCCGACCTTCATCGCCGGCGATCAAATCCATGCGGGCGCGCTGGTGCCGCTGCTGATGGATTATCCCACGCCCCAATTCGCGGTGCATGTCGTGCGCCCGCCCGGCGCCAACGCGTCGGCCAAGTTGCGCTTGCTGATCGATGCACTCGTCGAGCGCTTCGGCGGCGAGCCCTATTGGGATCGCTGCTTGATGGCCAAGCGCGACGCGGCTTAGCGCTTGGCGCTTTGCCAGGGAATCAGTCGCATCTCGATAAAACGCACGA
>JAIUNH010000535.1 GCA_020161965.1 Pseudomonadota bacterium | reverse complement strand
GGTCCGCGAAGTCGTCGTGCCCGAAGCGATCACGGTGCAGGAACTCGCCAACCGTATGGCCGAGCGTTCGGTCGACGTCATCAAGTCGCTGATGAAGATGGGCGTGATGGCGACGATCAACCATCCGCTCGACGCCGACACGGCCGAGCTGATCGTCGGCGAATTCGGCCACAAGATTAAGCGCGTGTCGGAAGCCGACGTCGAAATCGGCCTGACCGGCGATACGGACACGGACGAGCAGCTCCAGCCGCGCGCCCCCGTCGTCACGATCATGGGCCATGTCGACCACGGCAAGACGTCGTTGTTGGACGCCCTTCGCGCGACCGACGTCGCCAAGCACGAAGCGGGCGGCATCACGCAGCATATCGGCGCCTACAAGGTCACGCTGAAATCGGGTGCGGCGATCACGTTCCTCGATACGCCCGGCCACGAAGCGTTCACCGCGATGCGCGCGCGCGGCGCCAAGGTCACCGACATCGTCGTGCTGGTCGTGGCCGCCGACGACGGCATCCAGCCGCAGACGATCGAAGCCATCGCCCACGCCAAGGCGGCGCAGGTGCCGATCATCGTGGCGATCAACAAGATCGACAAAACCGGCGTCGATCCCGACCGCGTGCGCAACGAATTGCTGCAGTACGACGTGGCGCTGGAAGGTTACGGCGGCGACGTGCTCGGCGTCGAAGTCTCGGCCAAGACCGGCAAGGGTCTCGATAAGCTCGAGGAAGCCATCCTGTTGCAGACCGAACTTCTCGATCTGCGCGCCAATCCCGATCGCGCCGCGCAAGGTGCGATCGTCGAAGCCAAGCTCGAACGCGGCCGCGGTTCGGTCGCGACCGTGCTGGTGCAGAAGGGCACGATCAAGGTCGGCGATATTTTCGTGGCCGGCGAAGAATGGGGCCGCGTGCGCGCCCTGATCGACGATCACGGCCGCCAGGTCGACAGTGCCGGCCCCTCGACGCCCGTCGAAGTGCTGGGTCTGACCGGCACGCCGCAGGCGGGCGACGACTTCCAAGTCGTCGAGAACGAAAACCGCGCGCGCGAAGTCACCGAGTTCCGTCAGCGCCGCACGCGCGAGCAGACGGCGACCGCGCGTGCGCGCGGCACGCTGGAGCAGATGTTCAACAAGATCAAGGAAGGCGAAGCCAAGGAACTCGCCGTCGTGGTCAAGACGGACGTCCAAGGCTCGCTCGAAGCGATCGCGGGCTCGCTCGCCAAGCTGCGCACCGACGAAGTCGCGGTGCGCTTGCTGCACGGCGCCGTGGGCGGCATCACCGAAGGCGATATCGCGCTGGCCAAGGCCAGCACGGGCGTGATCGTCGGGTTCAACGTCCGCGCCAATCCGCAGGCCCGCGAAATGGCCAAGCGCGACGGGATCGAGATCCGTTATTACTCGATCATCTACAACGTGATCGACGATATCAAAGCGGCCCTCTCGGGCCTGCTGCCGCCCAGCCTGCACGAGAAGTTCCTCGGCAACGCGGAAATCCGCCAGGTGTTCAACATCACCAAGGTCGGCAAGGTCGCGGGTTGCCGCGTCGTGGAAGGCATGGTCAAGCGCGGCGCCAAGGTGCGCTTGCTGCGCGACCAGACGGTCATCCACGAAGGCACGCTCAAGACCCTGCGCCGCTTCAAGGACGAAGTCCGCGAAGTGCAGGAAGGCTACGAGTGCGGCATGGCCTTCGAAAACTACGACGACATTCGCGAAGGCGACGTCATCGAGTGCTTCGAGGTCGAGGAAGTCGCGCGCACGATCTGATGACGCAAGCGTCGTTCGACATGTCGGGGGTGCGCGGGGAAATGCCGCGTACCCCCTTCGTGTTTCTGCGCCATGGCCGCACGGCATGGAACGCGCTCGGCCGCGCGATGGGGGCCGCCGATATTCCGCTCGACGCGACGGGCCTCGCCGAGGCGCGCGAAGCGGCGGCTGCACTGCCGGGTTTGGGCATTACGCGCATCGTGGCGAGCCCGTTGTCGCGCGCGCGCGTGACGGCCGAGATCGCGGGCGAGGCGTTGAAACTGCCGATCGCGATCGACGCGGCCTTGCGCGAATGCGCCTGGGGCAGCCGCGAAGGCAAGCCTTACGACGGCTGGCTGGAACGCTGGCATGACGGCGAGACACCCGAGGGTGCGGAACCGCGCGATGCGTTTTTCGCGCGGGTACGCGACGGCGTGGCGCGCGCCATCGCCGCACCGGGACTTTGCCTGATCGTCGCGCATGGCGGCGTCTATTGGGGCATTTGCGCCGCGTTGGGTCTGCCGCGCACGGGCACGCTCGCCAACGCCACACCCATGCTACTGCGCCCCGAAGGCCAAGCCTGGAACAGCGGCCGGATCGGCTGATTCGTCGCCCGAAAAAAGCCATATCCGCGGGTAGGATGGGTGCCGTTCCGCTCCCCCTCGGAAAGTTTTTCGATGCGCAAATTCGTTTTGCCGATTCTGTTGCTGGCGTCGCTCGCCGCGTGTTCGGGCGCGCGCCAATCGCAGCCCGCGCGCACCGCGACCGAACAATTGCTGATCTCCAACGCCGCCGAGCGCGCCGCCGAACGGCTGGTGCTGGAATTCGAACCGGGCGCCAAGGTCTTCGTCGATGCCACGAATTTCGACGGCGTGGACGCCAAATACGCGACGGCTGCGGTCCGCGAGCGGATGCTGAAACTCGGCGCGCATCTGGCCGCGTCGCGCGACGACGCCGATACGGTGGTCGAGATTCGCGCGGGCGCGTTGTCGATGGACGACGGCCATATGTTGGTCGGCATTCCCGCATTCGACATTCCGATTCCGCTCGCCGGCAGCTCGGTCAAATTTCCGGAGATCGCGTTGTTCAAACGCGCGCGCCGCCAGGG
>JAIUNH010000534.1 GCA_020161965.1 Pseudomonadota bacterium | reverse complement strand
CGCCTCGCCGCCTTCCCGCACCAGCTTTCCGGCGGACAGCGCCAGCGCGTCATGATCGCCATGGCGCTCGCCAACCAGCCGCAATTGCTGATCGCCGACGAGCCGACGACCGCGCTCGACGTGACCGTGCAGGCGCAGATCCTGGCGTTGATCGAGCGCTTGCGCAAAGAATTGGGCCTCGCCTGTCTGCTCATCACCCACGATCTCGGCGTGGTGGGGGAGACATGTGCGCGCGTCGCCGTGATGTATGCGGGGCGGATCGTCGAACACGGACCGACGGCGGAAGTGTTCGGGCAACCGCGCCACCGCTATACGAAGGCGCTGCTCGAAACGATCCCCGCCGCCAATCCGCCGGGCAAGCGCTTGCCCGCGATCCAAGGCAACGTGCCAGCACCGGGCCGTCGCGCGCCGGGCTGCGCCTTCGTCGAGCGTTGTGCGGCACCTCTCGAACGTTGCGCTGGAGATCGGCCGCAACTCGTGCGCGACGGCGAGCACAGTGCCGCTTGCTGGAACCCCGCCGCATGAGCGCGCTGCTCGAAATCGACGGTCTGGTGAAGACCTATCTCGACCGGCGTGGCCGGCGCGTGCGCGCGGTCGACGGCGTGTCCTTCGCACTCGCCACGGGCGAAGTGCTCGGTATCGTGGGGGAGTCCGGTTGCGGCAAAACCACGCTCGGCCGCACGGCGATGCGCCTGCTGGCTCCCGATGCGGGATCGATCCGCTTCGAGGGGACGGATATCGCCAAGCTTGGCCCGCGCGCGTTGAAGCCGTTCCGGCGCGGCATGCAGATGATTTTCCAGGATCCGTTCGGCTCGCTCAATCCGCGCCACAAGATCGGCACGATCGTCGGCGAGCCGCTTGCCGTGCATGGCGTTAGCGGGGCGCGCGAACGCGTCGCCGAATTGCTCGACCTCGTCGGGTTGGGCGCCGAGGCTGCAACGCGTTTCCCGCATGAATTCTCGGGCGGGCAGCGTCAGCGTATCGCCATCGCGCGCGCCTTGGCGCTGTCGCCCAAGCTGATCGTCGCGGACGAGCCGGTATCGGCGCTCGACGTGTCGATCCAGTCGCAGATCATCAATCTGATCGTCGATTTGCGCGCACGGCTGGGCCTATCGATGCTGTTCGTCAGCCACGATCTGTCGGTCGTGCGCCATGTCTGCGATCGCGTCGCGGTGATGTATTTGGGAAGGATCGTCGAGATCGGCGCGACCGAACGGATTTTCGCGGCCCCGCGCCACCCTTATACGCAAGCGCTGCTCTCCGCCATTCCGCGCCCGCCGGGTTCGACGGCACCGGTTCGGCCGCGCATCGTGCTGCAAGGGGAGATCCCCGATCCCGCCGATCCGCCGCCGGGCTGCCGCTTCCATCGTCGTTGCCCGCGCGCGAGTGCCGTCTGTGCGCAAGCCGAACCGCCATCCTACGTGGTGTCGGACGGCGGTTCGGTCGCGTGTCATCATCCGCTGGACGCCGAATGATCGGCGCCGGTTGGGTCAAGCTTCGCGCAACCAGACCAGCATCTCGCCCTTGTCGCGATTGTCCCAGGCGTAATAAGGCACGGCCTTGATCGCGCTCGGTTTGCGCGCAACCGGCGCTTGGCGATAGAGATCCTGGCCCCAGCCTTCGGGATCGTCGGCCAGCGCCGTGCCCGATAGCGTCACCACGCCGCCGAGCACGCCTTCCTCGAACTTCGCAGCGAGGGCGGCATTCGCCGGCAGAACGTAGTTGTTGAGTGGGCGCTTGTTGTCCGCACCTTCCAGGCAATAGAGCAGCGGACCGCGCATCAGCGCGACGCGCCCCGCATCCTGGCGGATCGCCGGATTGGCGAAGACGCGTTCGACCGGCATATCGAGCGTCAGTTCGATCGCGTCGCCGGATTTCCATGTCCGATTCAGATGGGCGTAGCCGTCGCGCGTGACGGATTTCAAATCCACCGCTTCGCCGTTGACCTTCAGCGCCGCCTTGCGGCACCAGCCGGGAATGCGCAGCGCGATGTCGAGTGTCCGCGCCGTACCCGGATCGACATCGATGCGGATCGCACCATCCCACGGATAGCGCGTCGTTTGGCGCAGGCGCAGCGGCGCGCCGGCGACGTCGAGCGTGGCTTCGCCTTGGTCGTAGAGATGCACGGCCACGCCGTCGGCGGCGATACCGTAAGCGTATGTGCCGATCGACGTGACGAGCCTTGCGATATTCGGCGGGCAGCACGGGCAGCGATGCCACACCCAACGATTATGCTTGCCCCGGCTTTCGAGCGGGTTTTCGTAGAAGAACAGACTGCCGTCCTGCGACATGCCCGACAGAATGCCGTTATAGATCGCGCGTTCCATCACGTCGGCGTAGCGCGTATCGGGACCGAGGCCGAGCATCCGGTTCGCCCAGAAGGCGAGGCCGATGGCGGCGCAAGTCTCGGCATAGGCGCTTTCGTTGGGCAAATCGTAATCGGCGGTGAAGCCTTCGTTATGCGCCGACGGGCCAATGCCGCCGGTGACGTACATGCTTTTCGTCACCAGATCGTTCCAGAGCTTCTCCAATGCCGTTTTCAGAGATGCGTCACCGTACTCGGTCGCGAGATCGGCCATCGCCGAATAGAGATACATCGCGCGCACGGCGTGACCGACGACCTTGTCCTGCTCGCGGACCGGCTTGTGCGATTGGTTGTATTCGTAGGTCGAATGAAAATACTCGGCCGGGTTATCGCCGCGCGCCAACGCCTCTTGGGTGAAGTAATGCGGCTCGCGGCCGCGTTCGTCGACGAAATAGCGCGAGAGTTCCATATAGCGCGCTTCGCCGGTGGCGCGCGCGAGCTTGACCAGCGCAAGCTCGATCTCCTCATGGCCGCAATAGCCGCGACG
>JAIUNH010000533.1 GCA_020161965.1 Pseudomonadota bacterium | reverse complement strand
TTCGGGGCCCCATTCCGTCCAAGCGAGACGGAAGAAGCCGCCGGGGCCGAGAACGGGCATTTTGTGGTCGCGCGGAGTCATGGACGATTTGTACCGCGACGCCCCGCCTATGGACAACTCGTGCCGTGCCGCCTACAAGGCCCTGCCCTCTCAAACGCCCCAAAAAATCTTGTTTTCCGCGCTTTCGCAACGCACCCAGGGATACCTGTTCGCCATCGCCGCACCTTTGTGCTGGAGCGTGGGCGGCGTGGTGATGCGTTTGGTCGAGGCGGGCCCGTGGGACATCGTGTTCTGGCGTGCACTGGCGCATGCGCTGATCTTCCCGGTGATCCTGCGCGCGATGACCGGCAATTGGGGCCTGACCATTTTCCGCGACCACACGCGCCTCGTGCTGATCTCGGCGGCTTGCGTGTGCGTAACGCTAACCATGCATGTCATCGGCATGACGTCGACGACCGTCGCCAACGCGCTGCTGCTGCAATCCACGTCGCCGATCATGGTCGCGTTTCTGGCGCTGTTCTTCCTGAAGGAGAAAGTACCGGCGGCGAGTTGGGCCGCCATCGCCATCGCGATGGGCGGGCTTGGCCTCGTCATGGGCGCTTCGATCGCCGAAGGCGCTTTGCTCGGCAAGCTCGCCGCCTTGTCGGTGGCGCTGGGCTCGGCGATCAACGTGACGCTGATCCGCGGCCAACGCGCCCTCGATCTGCGCCCGGGCACCACCCTTGCCGCCGTCGCCGCCGTCGCGATGGCGTGGGCGATCGGCAATCCCTTCGCCGTTCCGGCGCAATCGGCGATCGCGTTGTTCATCCTCGGCTTCGTGCAGATGTCGCTGGGCTTGACGTTCTTCTATGCCGCGATCCGCCGCTTGCCGGTCGTGCAAGTCGTGCTGATAGCACTGCTGGAACCCGTCCTCGGGCCGGTCTGGACCTGGATCGGCGTGGGCGAAACGCCGTCGCTCGGCACGATCGTCGGCGGCGCCATTTTGCTGGCCGCCCTCGCCGGGAACGCGGTCGTCTCCGCGCGTAGCGGGGCGAAATGAGTACCGCGAACACCACCGCGCGCGGCATCGCATTGATGCTCTGCGCCACGCTGTTCTGGAGCACGTCGGGCCTGTTCGTGCGCATGCTCGATGGTACTGGCGCGCCGTCGATGGTGTTCTGGCGTTCGATGGGCATGCTCGCTTTGGTCGGCCTCTATCTCGTCTGGCGCTACGGGCGCGACACGGCCGCATCGGTCAAAGCGCTGGGGCTCGGCGGCGGCGCCGCGGCCTTCATGCTGTCGCTGCAATTCCTGTTTTTCCTGATCGCGGTCGCCAACACCACGGTCGCGACGGCGCTGTTTTTGATGAGCACGTCGCCCTTCTGGGCGGCGATCGTCGCGCGAATGTTCCTGGGCGAAAGCATCGCCACGCGCACCTGGATCGCGATGGCGTTCTGCTCGACCGGTGTGGCGATCATGGTGTGGGACGCGCTGGAATTCGGCTCGATCATCGGGCCGCTGGCGGCGCTGGGCGTGTCGATCTGCTTCGCCTTCCAGATCCTGATGCTGCGCAAGTTGAAAGCCGGCATCGATCCCGCCCCCAGCGTGTTTCTGTCGGGCATCATGTCGGTCGCGACGATGCTGCCCTTCATCTTCGCCGACGCCACGTCGATGCGCGACATCGTCATCCTCATGGCGATGGGGGCCGTGCAGCTCGGCTGCGGTTGCTTGCTGATGACCATCGCCTCGCGCGAAGTGCGCGCGGCGGATATCGGCCTGATCGCAATTCTGGAAATCGTGCTGGCCCCGCTTTGGGTGTGGCTCGCCTTCGGCGAAACGCCCAGTGCGCGCGCCATGTTCGGAGCGGCGATCGTGCTGTCCTGCCTGATCGCGAACGAAGCGCTGCCCCGGCTGATCGGCCGTAAAAATCCCTGATGCGGCTCGGGTTGCGCGACACGCGCAATCCGATACAACAGGCGCATGCGAGCTTTGAAATGGATCGGTGCGGGCGTTCTCGCACTCGGGCTTTTGACCGGAATCGTCGGCGGTGCGGCGCTGCTTTATTTGCGCACCGGTCTTGCCGATACGCGCGGTGAAATCCGCATCGCCGGGTTGGAAGGCGAAATCGAGATCGTCCGCGACGAATTCGGCGTGCCGCATGTCTGGGCGCGGAACGAACGCGATCTGTGGCTCGCCCTCGGCTTCCTGCATGCGCAAGATCGCGGCGTGCAGCTCGAACTCGTGAGGCTGCTCGGCCAAGGCCGCGTTTCGGAAATCGTGGGCCCGCGCGCCTTGCCGCTCGATCGTTTCTATCGCGCCCTGGGCCTATCGCGCGCCGCGCGCGACGCCTATATCGCCGCCAGCCCCGAATTGCGCCAACGCGCCGACGCCTATGCGGCGGGCGTGAACGCGGCACTGGCCGCACGCGACGGCGCGCCGCCGCCCGAATTCCTCGCCACCGGCCACAAGCCCGAACGTTGGGAGTCGTGGCAGACGCTGCTGTGGGGCCAGTTGATGGCGTTGCAATTGACCGGCGATTGGCGCGACGAATTGTTCCGCCTGCGTCTGGGCGATCGCTACAACGCAGCACTCGAAGCCGCGCTGTGGCCGCAATGGGAAACGGGCGACGCGGCCATTGCCGCCAAGGCCGATCCCGAACTTTCCAAATGGGCGAACGCAATCGCCAAGGCTTTGCCCCGCCCCACCGGGCCCGATCAAGCGTCGAACACCTGGATCGCGGGCGGTGCGAAGACCGCGACGGGCAAGCCGATCTTGGCGAGCGATCCGCATTTGGGTTTGGGTGCACCGGGGCAATGGTATCTCGCAAGGCTTGCGGTGACGGGCACGGATATCGTTTATGCGGGTGCCACAGC
>JAIUNH010000532.1 GCA_020161965.1 Pseudomonadota bacterium | reverse complement strand
CGCCTTGCGCACGGCGACGCGCGACGGCTGGGTGATGCGTTTCGCCGACGGCCACACCAAGCGCGCAAACTCGATCAATCCCGTCGCCCCGGGAACCGGCGATCTGGCCGCCCGCATCGCTTCGGCCGAAGCCGATTACGAAGCCGCCGGATTGCCGCCGGTATTCCGCCTCACGCCGCTGGCCGAGCCCGGCCTCGACGAAGCACTGGCCGCACGCGGCTACGCCGCCTTCGACGAAAGCCTGGTCATGGTCGGGCCCCTGCCCCCGGGGCATGCGGATCCCGACGTGACGATCGACGCGGATCCGATCGCCTCGGGCTGGCTTGACGATTTCGGCCGCGCGACCGAAGCGGATGCCAAGTCGCTGGCCACGCTCGCGCGCATGTTCGCGCATCGCGTGACGGGGACGGGCTTCGCGCGGTTGACGCGCGGGGGAAGGCCCCTCGCCTTCGCGATGGCCGTACCCGACGGCGGCGATTTGGGATTCTTCGAAGTGCTGACCGTGCCGCAAGCGCGCGGTCAAGGCTTGGCGCGGCGCACGCTGTCGGCGTGCTGCGCGTGGGCGGCCGCGCAAGGTGCGACGCGCGCCTATCTGCAAGTGACCGCCGGCAATGCGGGCGCCATCGCGCTTTATCGCAATCTCGGGCTCGACACCGCGTATCGTTATTTCTATCGCGCCAAGTGACCAAAAAAATAGGGGCCGCCGGAAAGCCGGCGACCCCAAGTTCACGGAGCCGAAACGGTCGACGAGATATCAGCGCTTCAGGTTGACCACTTCCTGGAGCATTTCGTCGGCCGTGGTGATCATGCGGGCGTTCGCCGAGTAGGAGCGCTGCGCCACGATCATCTTGGTGAATTCCTGACCGATATCGGTGTTGGAGTTCTCCAAAGCGTTGGGGTTGATGCCGCCGGCTTGGCCCGTCAACGCCGCCTGATAGCCGATGAAACCGGCCGCCGGCGAGTCGAGGAACGCTTCGCCGTTCTGACGGACGAGGCCGTCGGCGTTGTTGAACGTGCCGAGCGCCAGCTGATACTGACGCAGACGCTGACCGTTGCTGTAGGTCGAGTAGACGTTGCCGTTGGTGTCGATCGCGATGCCGTTATACGAACCCGCCGAGTAGCCGTCGGCCAGGATGTTCGACAGCGAAATCGACGTGCCGCCGAACTGCGACGTGCCGCCGGCGACGTTGAGCTGCGAAGCCGAGCCCGCCGTCGTGCTGGGGGCGCCGAATTCGAGGTTGATCGACTGCGCGGGCGGCGGTGCGGTCAGCGAGGGCGCGCCGTAGCTGAGCACGACGCGGCCCGTGCCCGCCGTGACGGCGGCGGAAAACTGCGTGCCCGGCGCGGAGTTGCCCGCGACGGTGATGCCGGTGAGCAAGCCCGCCGTCGTCGTCGTCGTGCCGAAGGAGAAATCGAGCGCGATCGATTCGTAAGTGTTGGGCGAGCTGGTCGGCACGGTCAGCACCGCGCGCCATTGCGGCACCGTACCGGCGGCGGACGCGGCGATCGCGTTGGTACCGGTCGCCGTGCTCGCGGCCACGCCGGGCAGCGTGCCGCCGGCGGTCGTGCGGTTGTACCAGGTCACGGACACGGGCTGTGCCGCGCCGTTGGCGTCGGTGATGGTGATCGTGCCGCCGTTGAAGGTCGTGCCGGCCACCGCGTTGGACGGGATGTTCGCGGCGTAGGTCGCGTTGGCCGTCGCAAGGGCGGGCAACTGCGAGGTATTGATCTGCACGGGCACCAGCGCGCCCTGGTTGGGCTGCGGGTTGGGCACCGCGGTCGTGGGGCGCGGCACCGAACGCGCGAACAGATACTTGCCCGCACCGTTGACCATGTAGCTGTTCTGGTCGAGCGAGAAGTCGCCGCGGCGCGTAAACTGGCGGATGTTGTTGCCGCTGAAGCCCGACGCGTTGGTCGCACCGTCTTCCACGGGCAGCCAGCCGGCACCCGCGATCGCGATCGACATGGGCGACGCGTCCTGAATGATCGTGCCCTGCAGCGAGTTCACGAAATCGGGGCGCGCCGTGGCGCCGCCCGGATTGAAGAAGCGTTGCGACGACGCCGAGACATAGCTCGAGAAATTGGCGTCGATGCGCTTGAAACCGATCGTCTGCGAGTTGGCGACGTTGTCGGAAATATAGTTGATCGCGGTTTGGAAGGCGTTCAATCCGCTAATCGCGGAGTTCATTGCTACGGTTGCCATGGTTTCGTGCTCCTATTTTTTGAATATATATCCGGCGTTATCGCAGGAATTTGGCGAGGTTGAGGTTCAGCAAGTCGCGTGTGGTGATGTAGCTGGCTTCGAGCGAGGCCTGCACGCCCTTGATGCGCGTGCCGACTTCGCCGATATCGACGGCGACGATCTTGTCCGCCGAAATGATGGTGGAGGTGACCGTGTCTTCTTGGATCGAGCGGATATCCTTCAACAGCGCCTGGTTGGCGCCGTTGGTGCCCGCGACGTTGCCGAGGTCGAGCACCGCCTGCTGCAACTGCGCCTGGGCTTGCGCGTAGTATTGCTGCGCGTTGCCCGAAGGATCCTGCTGCAGATAGGTGTTCGGCGTGTTCTGGGCCCAGCGCAGCGCCATTTTGAAGTTGCGCAGGCCGTTGATCAGGTTCTGGAACGCGCCGTGCGTCGCGCTGACGCCGAAATCGACGTTCAGGCTGTCCGACACGGAAATGCGCGTCTGGGTGTAGACCCACTCGCCCGTCGCGGTCGAAGGTGCGGCCTGGTCCAGCGCGGTGTTGATATAGCCGGGCACGTTGGTGTTGCCGTCGCCCGCGAATTGCGCGGTGTTGACCGGCGAGGTGAACGGCACGGACTGTACGGCGGTGGCGTAGGTGGCATTGCGCGGCGGCGAGTTGGTCGCCGCGGCGAAACCGTTG
>JAIUNH010000531.1 GCA_020161965.1 Pseudomonadota bacterium | reverse complement strand
GGACCCAACGCTGTCATGCGCCGCCAGCCGAAATTCCGGCGGCAAACGCACGCGATCGGCAACCGGCGCGATCAACCGCCGAACAGCGACGCCGCGGCGGTGGTCGCGGCCGCGACCAGCGGACCGGGCAGCAGGAAGAACAGCAGCGTGAAGACCGACGAAACCGCCAGCACCGCCGCCGGACCGTTGCCTTCGGCCGCGTCGAACGCGGGCACGGGCTCGTCGAAATACATGATCTTGACGATGCGCAGGTAATAGAAGGCGCCCACGACCGAGGCGAGCACGCCGATGACGGCCAACAGGTACAGGCCCGCCGACACCGCCGCGAGGAAGACATAGAGCTTGCCGAAGAACCCGGCGAGCGGCGGGATGCCGGCCATCGAGAACATGGCGATGCCCAAGCCCGCCGCCAGCATCGGGCGCGTGCGCGCGAGGCCCGCGAGATCGCCGATCGTTTCGACCATCTTGCCGTCGCGCTTCATCGACAGGATCACGGCGAAGGCGCCGAGATTCATCACGACGTAGATCGCCATATAGACGAGCACGCCGCGCACGCCGGTTTCGTCGCCGGCGGCAAGGCCGACCAGCGCGTAGCCGACATGGCCGATGGAGCTATAGGCCATCAGGCGCTTGATGCTGGTCTGCGCAATGGCGGCGAAGCTGCCGATCAGCATCGACAGAATGGCGACGAAAACGACAATCTGGCGCCAATCGCCGACCAGCGAGCCGAGCGGTTCGACCAGCACGCGCACCAGCAGCGCCATCGCGGCGAGCTTGGGGGCCGCGGCGAAGAACGCCGTCACGGGCGTGGGCGCACCTTCGTAGACGTCCGGCGTCCACATATGGAACGGCGCGGCCGACACCTTGAACGCCAAGGCGGCCGAGACGAACACGATGCCGAACACCACGCCGATCGGCGCCCCGCCCGCATGGTCGGTCATCACGCCGGCGATGGTTTCGAAATTCGTGGCGCCCGAGAAGCCGTAGATCAGCGAGGCGCCGTAAAGCAGCATCCCCGACGACAGCGCGCCGAGCACGAAATACTTCAAGCCCGCTTCGGTCGCGCGCGGGGAGTCGCGGCGGATCGACGCCAGCACGTAGAGCGACAGCGACTGAAGCTCGAGGCCGAGATAGAGCGAGATGAGGTCGTTGGCCGACACCATCATCGACATGCCCAAGGCCGCGAAGATCGTCAGCACCGAATATTCGAAGCGCGCGAAACCTTCGCGGCGGTTGTAGTCGTCCGACAGCACCAGCGCCGTGGCGGTCGCCAGGAAAATCGCGACCTTGGCGAAGCCCGAGAACGCGTCGGCGACGAACATGCCCGACATCAGCGTCGTCCGGTCGGGCGATTGCGTGGCGGCGGCCAATGCCGCGACCAACAACGCCGCGATGGCGAGCACGTTCACGCTGCGCGTCGCATCGCCCTTCGAGAACGCGCCGACCATCAACAGCGTCAGACCCGAGACGGCGAGGATCAGCTCGGGCAGCAGCGGAGCGAGTGCGAAGTCGGTCATCGGGCGTTCTCCGCCGGCACTTGTGCTTGCGTCGGCGCTTGGGTGTCGGCGTGGTTATGATTGCCGCGCTCGGCCTCGTAGCGATCGACGACCGATTGGATCGTCGTTCCCATCATGTCGAGCACGGGCTTGGGCTGGATGCCGAGCCACAGCGTGGCGACGATCAGCGGCGCGAAGATCAGCTTCTCGCGCCATTCGAGATCGGGCATGTCCTTGAGGTCGTCGCGCACAAGCTTGCCGAAGATCACGCGGCGATAGAGATAGAGCATGTAGGCCGCCCCCAGGATCACGCCGGTCGAGGCGAGGGCCGCCGCGATCGTCGAGGTCTGGAAGGTGCCGGTCAGCACCAGGATTTCGCCGACGAACCCGGCGGTACCCGGCAGGCCGACGGCGCCCATGGTGAACACCATGAACACGGCGGCGTAAACCGGCATGCGATGGACGAGGCCGCCGTAGCGCTTGATCTCGCGCGTGTGCAGGCGGTCATAGACGACGCCCACGCACAAGAACAACGCGCCCGAGACCACGCCATGCGCGATCATCTGGAACATCGCCCCTTCCACGCCCTGGCGGTTGCCCGCGAACAGACCCAGCGTCACGAAGCCCATATGGGCGACCGACGAATAGGCGATCAGCTTCTTCATGTCTTCCTGCACCAGCGCGACGAGCGAGGTGTAGATGACGGCGACGATCGACAGCGCGAACACGAGCGGCGTGAAGTATTCGCTCGCTTCCGGGAACATCGGCAGCGAGAAGCGGATCATGCCGTAGCCGCCCATCTTCAACAGCACGCCGGCCAGGATGACCGAGCCCGCCGTCGGCGCTTCGACGTGCGCGTCGGGCAGCCAGGTGTGCACGGGCCACATCGGCACCTTCACCGCGAAGGACGCGAAGAAGGCGAGCCACAGCCACATTTGCATCTGGCGCGGGAAGTCGTAATCGAACAATTCGACGATGTTCGTCGTCTCGGTCTGCCAATACATCGCCAGCATCGCGATCAGCATCAGCACCGAGCCGAGCAGCGTGTAGAGGAAGAACTTGAACGCCGAATAGACGCGGCGCGCCCCGCCCCACACGCCGATGATCAGGAACATCGGGATCAGGACGGCTTCGAAGAAGACGTAGAACAGCACCATGTCGAGCGCGATGAAGGTGCCGACCATGAAGGTTTCCAGCACCAGGAACGCGATCATGTATTCGCGCACGCGCTTTTCCACGTGCCAGGACGCGGCGATGCATAGCGGCGTCAGGAAGGTCGACAGCAGCACGAAGGGTGCCGAAATGCCATCGACGCCGACGTGATAGCCGATCCCGTAGCCGGGGATCCAAACATGGCGCTCGACGAACTGGAATTCCGCCGTACCGCGA
>JAIUNH010000530.1 GCA_020161965.1 Pseudomonadota bacterium | reverse complement strand
CAGGACAAGGCTGCCAAAGTGAAGGAAGTCCAATCCCGCGGCGTGCTGGTGGCGATGACCGGCGACGGCGTGAACGACGCGCCCGCCTTGAAGCGCGCGGATATCGGCGTCGCGATGGGCCGCAAAGGCACGCATGCCGCGAAGGAGGCGGCGGGAATCATCCTTGCCGACGACGATTTCTCGACCATCGTCGCGGCGGTGCGCGAAGGGCGCACGGTCTACGACAATATCCGCAAGGTCGTCGTGTGGATGATGCCGACCAATGGCGGCGAAGCGCTGCTGATCGCGCTGGCCGTTTTGTTCGGCGTCGCGCTGCCGATCACGCCCGTCCAGATTTTGTGGGTCAATCTGGTGACCGAAGGCGCGCTGGGCTTGGCGCTCGCTTTCGAACCGGGCGAGCCGGATGCGATGCGCCGACCGCCGCGCGACCCGAAGGAGAGTTTGATTGGCGGCGAGTTGGTGTGGCGTATCGTGTCGATATCGTTCGCCATGGCGCTCGGCACTTTCGCGGTCCACGAATGGGCGATCGGTGCGGGTTACGATGTCGCGATGGCGCGCACGGTCGCGGTCAACACGATCGTGTTCATGCAGATCGGGTATCTCTTCTCGGTGCGTTACGCCCACGGACCGGCACTGACGATCGAAGGCTTGAAAGGCACGAAAGCGGTTTGGATCGGTGTCGCGATCTGCTTCGTCGGACAGATGGCCTATACCTACGCGTCACCGTTCCACACGATCTTCGGTTCGGCCGCGCTGGATGCGCGCGCGATGGCGGTCTGCGCGGCGGCGGCGGCGGTGCTGTTCTTCCTGGCCGAAGCGGACAAGCTGCTACGCCGCGCGCTGCGAAAGCGTTAGGCGTTTTCGCGTTCGGCCCGCACGCGCGCGAAGACCTCCGCAAAGGCTTCGGGCGGCTGCGCGCCGGAGACGGCGTATTTGCGCTCCACGATGAAGCAGGGCACGCCCTGCACGCCGATCTGGCGCGCGAAGTCGATCGCTTCCAGCGTTTCGGCTTCGTCGTCCGGACCGTCGAGATAGGCGGCGGTGCCGACCGGATCCATGCCGAGTTCGCCCGCGATGGCGGCAAGCGTCGCCGTATCGCCGACGTCCTGTCCGCGCATGAAATAGCCGGTGAACAGCGCTTCGACCAACTGGTCTTGCAGGCCCTTCGCTTCGGCATGCTTGATCAGACGATGCGCCTTCAACGTGTTGGGCGAACGCTTGATCGCGTCGAAATCGAAGGGAATGCCTTCCTCGAGCCCGATCGCGGTCAGGCGCTTGTGGATTTCGGCGATCCGTTCTTCGCCGAATTTCGAGCGCATATATTCGCGCCGATCCATGCCTTCTTGCGGCAAATCGGGATTGAGCTGATAGGGCCGCCAGCCGACGATGATTTCGCCGGGCGCTTCGGCGGCAAGGGCGCGTTCCAGTCGGCGCTTGCCGACGAAGCACCAGGGACAGACGACGTCGGAGACGATATCGATGCGGATCATGAGAAGAACTTAGCACCCTCGCGGTTGACGGGCGAGGGGGACGGGCCCGACAATCGCTGCCAATAGGGAGGCAGCCCGTGGCCGCGAAAACCAAGCCCGATCCGTACGAGCTCGATCTCGGCAAAACCCGGGCGAATTACGCCCAGTTGACGCCGCTGACCTTCCTGTTCCGCACCGCCGCGACCTATCCCAAAAAGGCGGCGGCCATTCACGGTCGCACGACGATAACCTATGCGGCGATGGCCGCGCGCGTGCGCCGCTTCGCTTCGGCGCTGGTCAAACGCGGCGTGAAGAAGGGCGACACGGTCGCGATCCTGGCGCCAAATATTCCCGCGATGCTGGAGGCGCATTACGCCGTGCCATTGGCGGGCGCAATCCTCAACCCGCTCAATTACCGGCTCGATGCCGCGACGATCGCTTTCATTCTCGATCACGCCAACGCAAAGGTGCTGCTGGTCGACCGCGAATTTTCCGCCACGGCCGACGCGGCGCTACGCCTGTGCAAGGCAAAGCCCCTGGTGATCGATATCGACGATCCCGAATACGATGGGGCCGGCGCGAAGCTCGGCGCAGTCGAGTACGAGGATTTCCTGACCCAGGGCGAGCCCGATTATCCCGGCCGCTGGCCCGACGACGAATGGCAGGCGATCTGCCTGCTCTATACCTCCGGCACCACGGGCGACCCCAAGGGCGTCGTCTATCATCATCGCGGCGCCTATCTGAACGCGCTGGGCAATGCGCTGGCGTTCGGCTTGCGGCCGGAGAGCGTGTATCTCTGGACGCTGCCGATGTTCCATTGCTCGGGCTGGAGCTACACCTGGGCGGCGACGGCGCTGGGGGCGACGCATATCTGCCTGCGCCGTGTGGATCCGGCGCTGATCTTCCCGGCGATAGCGAATCACAAGGTCACGCATATGTGCGGGGCGCCGATCGTGCTGAACCTGCTGGCGCACGCGCCGGCCAACGTGAAGCGCAAACTGCCCCATCGTGTGGAAGTCGCCACGGGCGGGGCGGCACCGCCTTCCGCGATCATCGCCGCGATGGAGGAACTTGGCTTTCGCGTGACGCATCTTTACGGCCTCACCGAAAGCTACGGCCCCGCGACGATTTGCGAGTGGCAACCGGGCTGGGCGGAACTGCCGCTCGAGCAGCGCGCGAGCCTGATCTCGCGCCAGGGTGTGCGCTACATCACCGCCGACGACCTCACCGTGCGCGACGCCGATACGGATATGGAAGTGCCCAGCGACGGCAAGACGCTCGGCGAGATTTGTCTGCGCGGCAACACGATCATGAAGGGCTATCTCAAAAACCCGAAAGCGACGCGCAAAGCCTTCCGCGGCGGCTGGTTCTGGACCGGCGATCTCGCCGTGCGCCACCAGGACGGCTATGTCGAGGTCAAGGATCGA
>JAIUNH010000529.1 GCA_020161965.1 Pseudomonadota bacterium | reverse complement strand
CGGGAAGATCGAGAACAAAGTCTTCGCGCATCCGCTGCCCTTCAACGTGATCCCGCATATCGATAGCTTCCAGGAGAACGGCTACACGAAGGAAGAGATGAAAGTCGTGTGGGAGACCCGCAAGATCATGGACATCCCCGATCTGCTGGCGAGCTGCACGGCCGTACGCATCCCGACCTCGCGCACGCATTCCGAAGCGGTGACCATCGAAACCGAAAAGCCGGTGACGGTGGAAGCGGCACGCGCGGCCCTCGCCAACGTTCCCGGCGTGAAGCTGGTCGACGATCCGGCGAACAAGCTTTATCCGATGCCGGTGACGGCGACGGGCAAATACGACGTCGAAGTTGGCCGTATTCGCCAGAGCCTCGTCTTCGGTTCGCACGGTCTCGACTTCTTCTGCGCCGGCGACCAGCTGTTGAAGGGTGCTGCCCTCAACGCCGTCCAGATCGCCGAATGCGTGCTACCGGGCTTCAAGAAGCAAGCCGCGTAAATACGCACCACGCCTTATTGACGCCACAGCGCCGGCGCATAGTCTCACGACTATGCGCCGGTTTCTTTTTGCCTTGAGTTTGCTGTTTGCCGCGTCCAACGCCTCCGCGCAGGATGCGAACACGCTCGTCCAGCGCGACCTGGGCGAGCCGATGGCCTTGCTGACGCAGGATGCCGGCCGCTCGGCGGTCGAACGCCAATTCGGCACCGCCTATGCGCGCGATTGGTGGAATGCGACGGGCACGATCCTCGGCGACGCAAAACGCTGGGCCGGTTATCTCGCCGAACAGGGCCCGGAATGCGCAGCGATCAAAGCCCGCGAAGGCGATGCGTCGTCCGGCTGGATCACCTGCCAAACCGGCATGAAGGAAGCGGCCGACGCGCTCGCCGCCAATCTTGCGCAGTTGGAAACGGCGCTGCCGGAATGGGAGCGTATGGTGCGCCAGATCGATACGGCGAACACGGCCGTGTCGCCGCGCGTCGATCGGGCTTTGGCCGCAATCCGCGCCATCCGCGCGCGCTTGGCCGATCCGGGTTACTGAGTTTTATATTCCTTGCCGAGGCCGACATAACGGCGCATCGCCGTTTCGGCCCCTTCGAGTTCGGCTGGCGTCACGTTACGGAAGAACTTGGCCGGACTGCCGGCCCAAAGTTCGCCCGACTTCACTCGCTTGCCGGGTGTCACCAGCGCACCGGCGGCGACCCAGCCGCCCTTCTCCACCACCACGCCATCCATCACGCAAGCCTTCATGCCGATGAAGGCGTCGTCCTCGACGATGCAGCCGTGCAGCAAGGCGAGATGCCCGATCGTCACGCGCTCGCCGATATAGGTGCCGTATTTCTCATAGCTGCAGTGGATGATCGTGCCGTCCTGCACGTTCGTATCGGCGCCGATGCGGATCTCGTGCACGTCGCCGCGCACGACGACGCCGTACCAGATCGTCGCACGCGCGCCGATTTCGGTATTGCCGATCACGCGCGCCGTGTCGGCCACGAAGGCCGACGCGTCGATCTTCGGCGTCCAATCGCGATACTTGATCGTCACGTTATGCGAGGCCCAGCATCGTGCGGATATTCTGGACGGCCGCACCCGAAGCGCCCTTGCCCAGATTGTCGAGCTTGGCGACGAGCACGGCGTGGCCGCGCTTGTCGTTGCCGAACACGCGCAGTTCCAGATTATTCGTGTCGTTCAGCGATTCCGCTTCGATCTTGCCGTTCGCTTCGGCCGGCACGACCTTCACGTATTCCGCACCCGCGTAGTATTTCGACAGGATCGCTTCGAGATCCTTGGCCGTGGGCTTGCCGCCCAGCGTGTCCAGATGCAGCGGCACGCTGACCAGCATGCCCTGGCGGAAATTCCCGACCGACGGCACGAAGATCGGCCGCCGCGTCAGGCCCGTATAGGCGACGAGCTCGGGCACGTGTTTGTGCTCGAGGCCCAGGCCGTAAAGCTCGAAATTCGGCGCGGTGCCGGCATCATAGGCTTCGATCATCGACTTGCCGCCGCCCGAATAGCCGGACACGGCATTGACCGTGATCGGATAATCCTTGGCAATGATCCCCGCTTCAATCAAAGGCCGGATCAGCGCGATGGCGCCGGTCGGATAGCAGCCGGGATTGGCGACACGCTTGGCGGCCGCAACCGCCGCCTTGTGGCCTTGCGACAATTCGGGGAAGCCATAGACCCAACCGGGCGCGACGCGATGCGCGGTCGAGGCATCGACGATGCTGGGGCCCTTGTCGCCAAGCGCGTCGATCAACGCGACCGATTCCTTCGCCGCGTCGTCGGGCAGGCACAGCACCACGAGGTCGACCGACGCGAACATCGCCTTGCGCGCGGCCGGATCCTTGCGCAACGCCGGATCGATCTGGCGCAGCGTCACACCGCCCAGCGCTTCCAAGCGCTGACGGATGCCGAGACCGGTCGTGCCGGCTTCGCCGTCGATGAAGATGGTCCGCGTCGTACTCGTGCTGCCGTCCATGGCGATCGCTCCTTGACGTCCCGAGTTTAACCTAAAGATCGATCCGGTAAAAATGCGTGTCGACTTTCATGCGCGGAAATTCCGGCGGCAAATCCGCCGCCGCGATTTCGCGAAAGCCGTTGCGTTCGTAGAAACGCCTTGCCGCCTTGAAGAAATGGATGGTGCCGAGCACGACCGTCGAAATCCCTGCGCGCCGCGCATGGGCGATAAGCAGGTCCAGCAGGGATTGCGCGACCCCGAATTCGCGCCCGCGCCGGTCCGCGCGCACGAACATTTTGCGCAAGGCCGCTCGGCCGGGCGCGAATTCCAGCAGACCGATCGCGCCGATCAGCGAACCGTCCGGATCGCGCGCGACCCAAAGCTCCCCCGCCCCTTTGCGGAAGAAGGCGCCGGGATCTTTGAGGTCGGGCTGTCCGTCGAGCGCGACAGCGTG
>JAIUNH010000528.1 GCA_020161965.1 Pseudomonadota bacterium | reverse complement strand
GCAGGATGAAGGGCGCGACCGACGCCGGCAGGTCCATGCCTTGCGCGAGCCCACAGGCTGCGATCGCGCCGCCATAGGAGGTCATCGACAGGACATTGGCCAGCGTATGGCTGCCGACCGCGTCGACCCCGCCGGCCCAGCGCTCCTTGGCGAGCGGCTTGGCGGGGCCGGACAGTTCATCACGCGCGATGATTTCGGACGCGCCGAGATCGCGCAGATAGGCTTCTTCCGACGTCCGCCCCGTCGAGGCGATCACGTGATAACCGAGCTTGGACAGGATAGAGACCGCCACCGAGCCGACGCCGCCCGCCGCGCCGGTGACTACCATCGGTCCGCGCCCGGGCGTGATGCCGTGCCTCTCAAGCGCGAGTACACTCAGCATCGAGGTATAGCCGGCCGTGCCAACCGCCATCGCCTCTTGCGCCGTCATGCCCTGCGGCAGCGGCACCAGCCAGTCGCCTTTCACGCGCGAGACGTCCGCATAGGCGCCGTGATGCGTCTCGCCGGTTCCCCAACCGTTGAGGATCACCTTGTCGCCCTCTTTCCAGCCGGCGTGACTGGAGGAAATGATGGTGCCGGCAAAATCGATGCCCGGCACCAGCGGAAAGCGGCGCACCACGGGCGACTTGCCGGTGATTGCAAGCCCGTCCTTGTAGTTGACCGTCGTCGCGTCGATCTTGACGGTCACATCGCCTTCCATCAGGTCGGCCTCGCCGATTTCGGTCACCGAAACCGACTGCTTCTTCTCCTCGTCGCGATTGACGAGAATGGCCCTGAAACGCTCGCTCATCGGTCTCACTCCTAACGATCTGTCGCCGGTCGCCCGCGTCGCCAATCCAGGAATTCCTGAAGGATGACGAACATGGCCCCGACCGTAATGAAGACGTCCGCCAGGTTGAAGACGGCAAACGACCAGACCGGCGTATGGAACAGGAAATAGTCGATGACGTAGCCCAGCGTCGCCCGGTCGACGATGTTGCCGAGCGCGCCGCCGAGGATCAAAACGAAGCCCGCCCGCGCCAGGTGCTGGTGATGCTCGGCCCGCACCGCCAGCCAGCCGATGAACAGCATGACGGCGCCCGTCAGCACGACCATCGCCGTATCGCTGAACCCGGAGAGGAAGGAGAAGGCGATGCCGGTGTTGCGGGTGTGATAGAGCGCGAAAAAGGGCAGCAGGTCGATCTGGTCGTAGAGCGCCATGTTCTGGACGACCAGTGACTTGATGATCTGGTCGACCACTGCACAGACAAGCGCAATTGCGCCGGCGACAATCATCCAGCTGCGGCTCATGCGCCGCCGCCGATCTTCAAGGCGCCGCGGCGCACTTCAAACAGCATGACGCCAGTGGCAACGGCCAGGTTGAGCGAATCTGCCCTGCCCGCTTGCGGGATCAGGACCAGCCGGTCGCAGGCCTCTGCGAGACTGTCCGGCAGGCCTTGCTGCTCGTTCCCCATCAGGAGAAGGACGGGGCGACCCTGATAATCGACGGTGCGGTAGTCGACCGCGCCCTTGAGATGCGTGCCGACGACCAGCCCCTTGAAGCCAGCGCGCCAGCCAAGAAAATCGGCCTCGGTTGCACGCGCCACCGGCACGGCAAAGATCGAGCCCATCGTGGCGCGTACGGTTTCGACTGCAAACGGGTCCGTCGTGTCGCCAACCAGAATGACGCCCTTGGCACCAACAGCGTCAACCGTGCGCAGCACGGTGCCCAGATTGCCGGGATCACGCACACGGTCGAGGGCCACCCAGACATCGCCATTGCCGGGGCGGATGTCGGCCAGCCGCGCCCAGCGCTGCTCGAAGACGCCGACGACCATTTGCGGATTGTCGCGCCGGGTGATTGCAGACAGCACCTTTTCGGAGACTTCCAGCACCAGTCCGCCGGATGCGACCGTGCGCGCCGCCACCTTCTCGACCGCCGGATTGCCCTTGCCCGTCTTGGCGAAGATCAGCGTCTTGATCGTCCAGCCGAGATCAAGCGCATCTATGATGAGCTTCAACCCTTCCGCCATGAAGGCTTTCTGCTGGTCACGGAATTTCTTCAGCGCCAGCGCCTTGATGTCCTTGATGATCGGATTGGCGAGGCTGGTGACTTCCTTCACCTGTCCGACGGGACGACGCTCGTTCATTTTGCAACCCATCGCGAAAACAGAGACGTCGAAAGCGCCCTACCCGCCGCCTTTTCGCGGATGACGAGTTCGCCCGATTCCACCCGGCCGCCCAAGCCTGCGAAACTGTCGCGCATCAGTGCATGGATGGCAAAGAAGGAAGCGCGGATGAAATAGGCCGTCAGCACCACGGCCAGCGGGCGCGGCGTCAGGATATCGCGGCACAACTCGACCATGGCCGGCAGATTGTCGAAGAGTTGCCACACCTCGCCCTTGGGTCCGCGACCATAGGCGGGCGGATCGAGCAGGATCAAATCGTAATGTCTGCCGCGGCGCGCCTCGCGCTCGACGAACTTCATGGCATCGTCGCAGATCCAGCGGATCGGCTTGTCGGTGAGGCGCGCGACTTCCTGGTTTTCGCGGGCCCAGCCGATGGCCTTTTTGGACGCGTCAACATGGGTGACTTCGGCACCGGCACGTGCCGCAACCAGCGAGGCAAGGCCGGTATAGCCAAACAGATTGAGCACCTTCACCGGTCGTTTTGCTTCGCGGATCAGCTGCTCCATATGCGCCCAGTGCGGCGCCTGTTCGGGAAACACACCGACATGGCGGAACGAGGTGAAGCGGCCGAGATAGTCGATGCCGTCGTGGCACATCGGCCAGGTCTCGCCGAGCGCGCCCTTCGGGAATCGCCAGCGGCCCATGCCTTCCTCGTCCGTGTCGCCGGTGAAGATCGCGTCGGCGCGCTGCCAGTCGCGCTCGGGCAGCGCCTTCTGCCAGATCGCCTGCCCCTCCGGCCGGACGATG
>JAIUNH010000527.1 GCA_020161965.1 Pseudomonadota bacterium | reverse complement strand
GCGTACCCGCCCGTACAGTGCGCGCTTTCAGGGACGCTTCAAACGCCGCCAATGTCACTCGAAAGCTGGATCGACTGGATCGCCGGGTACGGCGATTGGTTCTACCTTCTGACGTTCGTCTGGACGTTTTTCGAAGGCGAAACCTTCGTCATTTTCGCCGGCATCGCGTCGAGCCCGGCTTTCGACATTCTGCGCGTCGATTATCTGATCGCCTGCGCGTGGATCGGCAGTTTTTGCGGCGATAATCTCTATTTCTTCCTCGGGCGGCGCTATGGCCACCGTTTGATCGCGCGCTTCCCGCGCCTCAAACCCGGCACCGACGTGGCGCTCGATCTTCTGCACAAATACAACACCGGCTTCATCCTCGCCTTCCGCTTCATCTACGTGGTGCGGAATTTCAGCTCCTTCGCCTGCGGCATGAGCAATTTGTTCTGGCCGCGCTTTATGCTGCTGAACTTCATCGCGGCGGGCGTGTGGTCCTGCACCTTCGCAGGGGCCGGCTATCTGCTGGGCGAGGTATTCACCAAGGCCGCGTGGCCGATCAAGATCGTGGTGCTGTGCCTGTTCGCCACGCTGATCACGCTGGCGATCCGCACCCATCGCGCCAACAAGCGCAAAGTGGCCGAAGCCGCCGCGCGCGAAGCGGCCGAAGCCAAAGCGCTCGAAAACTCGCCGGCTTAAGCTGCCGTCTAATTTATTGGGCCGCCGTCGCGAGGATGCGCGCGACGCGCAGATCGCCCGATTGCAGCGCGCCCACGCGCCGCTGCCACAACTCCGCTTCGCCCATCAGCGCGGCCCCTTCCTTGGCGTCGAGTTCGCCGCGCTTCACCAGCGCGTCGATCTTCGCCCAGCCGGTCAACACCGTGCGCATGAAGCTTTCGGTGTGATCCTCCACACCCAGGACCGCGAGCCCCGCTTCTTTGAGGCGCGACGCGAGTACGGGCAAGGTCGCAAGCCGCGGCGCGGTCGCCTCGCCCAAGCGATAGGCGTCGAGTGCGGCGCCATGCGCGTCCTCGCGTGCGAGGCAGAACTCGACGACAAGCATTCGCCCGCCCGGCTTCAACGACGCCGCGACGCGTTTGAGCAGCACGGCCTTGTCCGACATCAGCGACAGCGTGTTGCGGATCAGCGCCGCGTCGTAATGCTTGTGCTTGAACATATCGCGGTCGATGTCGAGAAAATCGATCGGCGCACGATCGCCCAGCGATGCGGCGATCGATAGCCCCTGGCCTTCATGGGCGAGATCGGGCGACAGATCGAACCCGTCGACGATCGCGCCATAGGCGCAGGCCATCGCGCGCGTCCCGCCGCCCAAGCCGCTGCCGATATCGAGGCCCCGTCCGTCGCGCGGCAGTTTCAGCGCCTGCGCGATCGTGACCGTGTAGTCGACGCCGCCGGGAAACGAGAACCCGTCGCCCCACACCATCTGCGCGACCTTCACGCGCTCGGGCGGCCACGCTTCGCGGACGATCACCTTGCCCGTGGGTTTGACGCGCGGACGCGGGGCGGCGATCACGGGCGGCGGCGCTTGCGTTTCGACGGCAGCCTCGCGCGCTTGGAATTCGTAGCCTTCCCACCAAGCGTGGAATTTGGCGCGCGCTTCGGCCTTGCCGTCCCACCACCGCGTCAGGGAATGCCGCTCGCCCGACATCAATCCGCCGGCCGCAAGCCGTCGCGCGGTGTGGCGAAGCGGGGTGCAGCACTGCCCACGCCAAGCCCGATCAGCTCGCCCGCCGCGTCGAAGGTCAGGATCACCACTTCGCCGCGTCCGTTGCGCGCCGTCGCGCGGTAGCAACCATCGACGAGTTCCATCTTGTCGAGCCCGACGAAGCCCATATCGAGCAGCGTCGACGTGATGCGGTCGATCTTGTCGCGCGCCAGACCGTCGGCCGTGCATTCACCGGCCGCCGGTGCCGGGGCGGGTACGGGCGCCGTCGGCGTTTGCGCGAAAACCGGCGCAGCGACGACCGACAATAAAAGGGCGATGGAGCGGATCACGATGCGCAATTCTACATCAGCCCAGCCACGCCGCCAGTGCGACGGCGCCCGTACCCGCTCCGCATCCCAGGAACACGTTGCGTCGCGCCAGGAAAAACACGCCGATCGCCAGCGCAAAGGCCGACAGGCGCACGGTCAGCGACAATTCCAGCAAACCGCCCGCCGGAAAGGCGACCAGCCGCACGACCAAAGCCGCGAGCACCGCATAAGCGATGCACGAGAACCATTCGAAGGCGCGTCCATGCGGGTCGAGCCGCCCGCCCACCGCCACGCCGAAGGCGCGCCAGAAATACGTGGCGAGTGCGGTGACGATTGCGGCGATATAGATGCCGAGCGGGCTCATACCTTGCCCCGCTTCGACAAAAGATAGGCGAACGTTCCGCCCGCCACGCCCGCGATCAGCAAGCTCCATTCGGGCACGAACGGATGCAGGATCGCGCAGAGACCCGCCCCGCACAGCATCGACAGCACGCGCTGGCGGTTGCGCAAATCCTGCAGCATCAGCAGGCCGAAATAGAGCGGATTGAGGAACACCAGCGCCAGCGAAACGGGATGCGGAAACACGCCGGCCGCGAAATAGCCGATCGCGCAACCGGTCAGCGATGCGGCCCACAAGGTCAGCGCGCAGCCCATGAACCACGACAGACGCTGCTCGCGCGGAACATTCGGCGCATGCAGCATGGTCAGCGCCCAGCAGGTGATCGCGACCCAATTCGCCGCGGCGTAATAGCGCCAAGCGGCGCGGCCTTCGATGCGCACGACCGGCAGCATCACCGTGGTCATGGGGGCAAGACGCATATTGGCGAGCGCCACGCCCAGCGCGATCGCCAACAGGGGTGCGCCGGCCAAATAAAGCTCGACCATCACCAACTGGCCGGGCAGCGCCCAAGCGGTCAGCGTGGTGAACAACGCCAGATC
>JAIUNH010000526.1 GCA_020161965.1 Pseudomonadota bacterium | reverse complement strand
GGCGATCGCCCGCACCGCCCACGAGAAGTCCGTCTCGAGCCTGTTCGACTAGAGGATCTTCTCCTCGCCCGCCGCGTGGGCGATGACCTCGCGGCTGGTGATCCCGGCCTTGCCCGCCACTGCCGCCCACGGCGCCATGTGCGGGGCCTTGCCATGCGCCTCGAGCGACGCCCAGTCGCGCCAGCGCTCGACGATCCGCACGACGCCCGGACGGGCGAGATCCTCGGCGAAGCGCAACCCGTTGAACGACGCGTTGCGCGCCCCCACGATCGCGACGCAGGGTTTTTCCCAGATATGCGGATGGCCGATAACCGCGATCACCGGCGGCGCATCTTCGGCTTCGCGTAGCAATTCGGGATAGTCGGGCTCGCACGCCGCGATCAATTTGGCGCCGAGTTTGCCGAGCGTGTCGATTTCGCGCGCGGCGTCGGGCGCCGAGAAGGCTTTGAAGCCGCGCTTGCCCCCGCGTTTGGCGAGATCGGGCAGGGCGTCGAGCGCTTCCTGTGCCGTGCCGTAGCGTTGCAGCAATTGGCGGAACGCGATCGGCCCGACATTCTCGGACCGGTAGAGGCGCAGCCATAGGCTGCGTTCGGCGTCGCTCAATCGCTTTACGGCCATGCACCCGTTAAAGCGCGGCCGCGTAGCCAGGTCAACCGGAGGTTTTCTTCTTGCCGATTTTCGGCTCTTCGCCCTTCAGCAAGCGCGCGATATTGCTGTGGTGCTTGATCCACACCAGCACGGCGAGGAAGGCGGCAAATCCCGCCATTTGCAGATCGCCGATCCGTTCCACACCCGGCGCCCAGATCAACGGCAGGAAATAGGCGTAGACCGGGGCGAGGGCGACTGCGACGAGCGCCGAGAGCGAGGAATAGCGGAAGATCGCCGCCATCACGAGCCAGGTGAGGCATGCCGCCAAGCCGACCAGGAAATCGGCGGCGAGCAGCGTGCCAAAGGTCGTCGCCACACCCTTGCCGCCCTTGAAGCCGAGCCACACCGGAAACAGGTGGCCGAGCATCGCGCCCGTGCCGGCGATCAACGCCGCGTCCGGCCCCCAGAAGTAACGCGCGATCAGCACCGCGATGGCGCCCTTGCCGCCGTCGAGCAGCAACGTCGCCAGTGCGAGCGGCTTGTTGCCGGTGCGCAGCACGTTGGTGGCGCCGATATTGCCGGAGCCGATCTTGCGGATATCGCCCAAACCCGCCGCGCGCGTCAGCACCAACCCGAACGGGATCGAGCCGAGCAGATAGCCGCCGATGATCGCGGCCAAATAGAACGGCCACGCATGGATGATGAGCTGGGGTGCGAACACGATGTCAGACTTTATACACGGTCAGGCCGCCGCACACCGTACGCAAAACGCGGCCCTGGACCAGCCGATCGTCGAACGCCGAGTTCTTGGATTTCGACAGCAGCTTCTTGGCATCGACCTTCCACGGCGCATCGGGATCGAAGACCACGAAATCGGCGTGCACGCCCTTGGCAAGGCGTCCCGACGGCAAGCCCAGCAGCTTGGCCGGGCGCGCGGTCAGCAGATCGAGGGCCGCGAGCAGCGTGAGCTCGCCCTTGTGGACGAGTTCCAGCGTGATCGGCAGCAAGGTTTCGAGACCGACCGTGCCGAACGCCGCTTGGGCGAAGGGCAGGCGCTTGGAATCTTGATCGTGTGGCGCGTGGTCGGAAACGATCGCGTCGATCGTGCCGTCCTTCAGTGCGGCGACCACCGCGCGGCGATCATCCTCGGTGCGCAAGGGCGGAGCGACCTTGCTGAAGGTGCGATAATCGCCGACCGCGAGTTCGTTCAGCGCGAAGTAATGCGCCGCCGTATCGCAAGTGACGTTGACGCCGCGCGATTTCGCTTCGTGGATCACGCGCAGCGATTCCGCCGTGGTGACGCACGGGATATGCAAACGCCCGCCGGTCAACGCGGCCAAGCGCAGATCGCGCTCGATCTGCATGATCTCCGCCGCCGCCGGAATGCCGGGCAGGCCGAGGCGGGTCGAAATCTCGCCTTCGTTCATGCTGCCGCGCGATAGCGTGGGCTCTTCGGGATGCTGCAAAATCGGCATGCCGAAGACCTTCGCGTAGGACAAGGCGCGGCGCATCAACTGCGCGTCCTTGGTCGCTTGTGTGCCATCGGTGAAGCCAAGCGCACCGGCTTCGGCCAGCAGGCCAAGCTCGGTCATCTCCTTGCCCTGCAGTCCGCGCGTCAACGCAGCGTAGGTTTCGACACGCACGAGGCTCGTCTCGCGCGCGATACGCGCGACGGATTCAACCAAGGCCGCGTCGTCGATCGCCGGATGCGTGTTGGGAAGCGCCACCATCGTGGTGACACCGCCGGCAGCGGCGGCGGCCGACGCGCTGGAGATCGTTTCCTTGTGCTCGTCGCCCGGCTCGCGCAATTGCACGCGGATATCGACGAGTCCGGGGGCGAGGCATTGGCCGCCCAGATCGATCGTCTCGATCCCTTGCGCGGCGACCGCGCCGGCTTTGGCCAGATGCGCGCCGATATCGGCGATCATGCCGTCGCGCGCGACCAAGCCGCCGGGCGCGTCCATGCCGGTCGCGGGATCGAGCAAGCGTGCGTTGACATAGGCGAGTGCTGGGCCGCCGCGCCCGCCGGGCGTGCGGCCGGCGATGGCACCTTCGGGGAGTCTCATTTGCCGTTCCCCTCGGTGTTGGAGAGCAGATTGCGGGTGAGCACGTCGAGGCAGGCCATGCGCACGGCCACGCCCAGTTCGACCTGTTCGCGGATCAGCGAGCGATCGACGTCGTCGGCGACTTCGGAGTCGATTTCCACGCCCCGGTTCATGGGGCCCGGATGCATGATCAGCGCGTCGGGCTTGGCGACTTCCAGCTTCTGGTAGTCGAGGCCGTAATGGCGGAAATATTCGCGCACCGACGGCACGAAATTGCCCTGCATACGCTCGGTCTGCAGGCGC
>JAIUNH010000525.1 GCA_020161965.1 Pseudomonadota bacterium | reverse complement strand
CACGGCGAACAGCGCCGCGCGCGTTTGAGCTTGATCTTGGGCGATGCGCGCATCGTCGCGCGCGACGAAAGCGGCCTTGGCGCGCGCCTCGATCGACTCGGCGGTGATCGGCGGGCCGGAATTGGGGCGCTGCGCCGTGGGCACGTCGGCGCTGGGGCGCGCTTTCGTGGCGACTTGGGCGCTCGCGGGGGGCGGCGGGGCGTTGGAAATGGAACCGGCCATGACCTTTGGAAACTAACCCAACGGCACGGGCCAAGCTACTCCGCCGCGCGTTCGGCGGCACCCACATGCCGCGCGATCGTCTCAAGCAGTGCGGCCTTGCGATAGGGCTTGGACAGGAAGTCGTTCATCCCCGCCGCCCGGCATTCGTCGGCATGGCTTTGGAAGGCGTTGGCGGTCAGCGCCACGATCGGCACCGTGCCCGCCAGCCCCGGCAATGCCCGGATCGCGCGCGCGGCGGCAAGCCCGTCCATCTCGGGCATATGAATGTCCATGAGCACGAGGTCGTAGGGCTTGTCGCGCACGGCGGCCAGCGCCTGCAAACCGTTATCGGCGACGTCGGTCGCGATCCCGACGGTTTCGAGCATCGAGATCGCGACCAAGCGGTTGGTGAGATTGTCCTCCGCCAGCAGCACGCGCAGCGCCGGCCCCGACGCCGCGCGCCGGCGCAGCATCTCCGCCGCTTGCGTGCCGTCGGCCGAACCCGCCGCGCGCGCGATCTGCGCGCCCGCGGCCGCGTCGAACGGCAATTCGACACGGAAGGTCGATCCCGCACCCGAAGCGCTCGCGACCGAAATGCGCCCGTCCATATGCTCGACGAGGCGTTTGGAAATCGCCAAGCCCAGCCCCGTGCCGCCATAGCGCCGCGTAATCGAAGAATCCAACTGGCTGAACTCGCGGAACAGCTCGCTCAATCGCTCGGGTGCGATGCCGATACCGGTATCGCGGATTTCGAAAACGAGATGCTGGCGGCCGTCGCCGTCGTAGCGCATGCCCGACAGCGACAACGTCACGCGGCCCGCTTCGGTGAACTTCACCGCGTTGCCGAGCAGATTGAGCAACACCTGACGCAACCGGCCGGGATCGCCGGTCACGGTTTCGGGCGTGCGCGCATCGGCGTGGAAATCGAGCGCCAATCCCTTCGCCTTGGCGCGCGGGGTGACGACGTCGAGTGCGCCTTGCGCCAATGCGCGCGGATCGAAGGGCAGTTTCTCCAAATCCATCCGGCCCGCTTCGAGCTTCGACAGATCGAGGATGTCGTCGATGATATGCAGCAGCGATTCGCCCGAATCGCGGATCGTTTCGACCGCGCGGCGTTGACCGTCGCTGAGCGTGGCGTCGAGCAGGATCGCGGTCATGCCGATCACGCCGTTCATCGGCGTGCGGATTTCGTGGCTCATCGAGGCGAGGAAGTCCGATTTCGCGCGGTTCGCCTTTTCCGCGGCTTCGCGCGCGCGCTCGGCTTCGTCGCGCGCGGCGGCCAAGCGCCGTTCGGACATGACCTGCGCGGTCACGATACGCCCCGCCCCGCGATAGCCGACGAAGCGGTTCTCGTCGTCGAACACCGGAATGCCGGAGACCGAGACCCATTCGCGGGCCCCCGAGCCCGTATCGATCGAATGGACGAAATCGCGGAACGGCCGGTTGGCGGCGAGCGTGGCGGCGTGTTCGCCCAACGCCGCGCGCGTCGTGGCGGGATCGTCGGCGACGATGTCGAGCATCGTGCGGCCCAGCGTGCGCGACAGATCGAGCCCGAGCTTCCCGCGCGGATCGGAGACGAAGGAGAAGCGATGCTCGGCGTCGGTTTCCCAGAACCAATCGGACGTGACCTGCGCGAAGTCGCGGAAGCGGATCTCGTTGTCGGCGAGAAGTTTCAGCGTGCGTCTGGCGGCGGTCACATCCCGATAGGTGACGACGCGCCCGCCTTCGACCGTCGCGCGCTGCGTGCCTTCGACCACGCGCCCGCCCTTGAAGCGGATTTCGTAGGGCACGCCCGCCAAGCGGCGGCGGCGTTCGGCGGCGGCGAGCCACGAATCGACCGTGCCGACATCCTCGATGTCGCCCAGCTCGTGGTCGAAACGCAGCAGCTTCTCGTGCGCCATGCCCGCTTCCAACCGGCCCGTGAGGTAGGGGAACATCTCCTCGAAACGCTGGTTCCAGGCGATCAGGCGGCGCTGGGTGTCGTACAGCACGAAGCCTTCGCCCATCGCGGCGATACCGTCGCGGAAGCGCCGTTCGGCCAAAGCCGCCGTCAGCAAGGCGGCGCGCTGATCGGTCACGTCGCGCACGATGGCGACCAGCGCCCCTTCGCGCGCCGGCGTTTCGACCAGTTGCAGCCATATGCCGCCGGCCGACGACAGCTCGAATACCTGCCCCAAGCGTTCGCGGCGCGACAGCCGTGCGGCGATGAACTCGGCGCGCTGGGCTTGGTCGAAACCGTAGCCCGGCCATTCCGCGGCCCAGCCGACGATCTCGGCATAAGGAATGCCTTCGCGCAAACGGCCGCGGATATAGGGGAATATTTCTTCGTAGCGCCGATTCCACACGACGAGGCGATCTTCCGCATCGTAGAGCGCGAAGCCGTCGCTCATGCTTTCGATGCCGTCGCGGAAACGCTGCTCGCCGGCGGCGAGCGCTTCCAGCGCCATTTTCTCCGCCGTCACGTCGAGCAGCAACCCGTCCCACACCGTCGTGCCGTCGTCGCGGCGCGTGGGTGTCGCATGGCCGCGCACCCAGCGTGACTGGCCGAACCCCTTGGGCTCGACGCGGAACTCCGCGATCCATTCTGTTCCTTGCGCGGTCGCGTCGGAGATCGAGCGACGCACGCGCGGCAGATCCTCGCGCGCCACGACCGAGAACAACACGCGCGCCGAACGCATCACCGCTTGCGCGTCGAGGCCCAACAGATCGAGCGCGCGGCTCGACATATAGGGGAAGGAGAT
>JAIUNH010000002.1 GCA_020161965.1 Pseudomonadota bacterium | reverse complement strand
CGTCGGCTGCTCGACCGAATCCAGGGGCTGGCCGACGGCTCGGCCGTCACCGAACGCATCGTCCCGGAGCTCGTTATCCGCGCCTCAACAACGCGCTGATCGGCTTCACGCCGCGCCGTTTCGGTTCGTAGACGGAAAATACATTATCGCTATTTTTATTGTTTTATTGACGCACCATATATTCAGATGACACGATACATTATCGTTATTGTAATGGAGCTGCGAGAAGCATGACATCTGGTCATTCGGCGACAATTCGGGAGCCCGCCAAGGATTTGCGCGTGGCCGGCCATTACGACGTCGTCGTTTGCGGCGGTGGTCCTGCCGGCCTTATCGCGGCCGTCGCGGCGGCGCGTAACGGCGCCAAGACATTGCTGATCGAGCGCTACGGTTTCGTCGGCGGCATGTCGACGAGCGCGCTGGTCACGCCGATCAGCGAGTTCCGTCATTTTGGTAAGCAGCATATCGGCGGAATCCCGTTCGAGCTTTTGAAGAAGGCGGCCGATCTCGACGGCGCCAATGTGGCGTTGGAAAGCGGCAACTTCCCTGTGAACGACGAGATTTTGAAGCTCGCCGCACAGCGCCTGCTGCTCGAAAGCGGCGTGACGCTGCTGTATCACGCCTGGTTCTCGGATTGCGTGATGGACGATGGGCGCATCACGCATGTCATCGTGCAAAACAAAGCCGGCCGCGTGGCCTACGCGGCGCGCGTCTTCATCGACTGCACGGGCGATGCCGATCTCGTGCGCGCGGCGGGTTTCCCGACCGTGAAGGGCGACGTGCTGCAGCCGGCGACGTTGTGGTTCCAGCTCGGCGGCGTCGATACCGATGCGCTCGACTATCTGTTCCGCGACGCGGTCGACGGGATGCTTCCGGTTTCGGCGGTTATTCGCAACCGGCTGCTCGAACTCAACGCGTGCAACGAGATCCCGATTTTCGGCGGCCCTTGGATCAACAGGTTTTTCCACGACGGCATGGTGAGCATCAACCTGCTCCGCGAGGCGACCGACGCGAGCGATCCTGAATGGTTCACGCGCACGGAATGCAGTCTGCGCGAGAACCTCCATCTGATGATCGACGTGCTGCGCCGCGAGTTTCCGGAATTCCGGAATTGCTGGCTGGCGAAATCGGGCATTCAGACCGGCGTGCGGGAATCCTATCACATCGTCGGTCTCTACCAGCTTCAGAAGGACGACATTCTCGTCCCCAAGGCTTTCCCCGACACGATCGCCAAGGGGGCCCATGTCATCGACATCCATTCCAGCAGCAGCAACGAACAGGATGGGCTTGTCGTGCCGCGTCAGGAATACAACGTGCCGCTCCGCTGCTTGGTGCCGCAAGGCAGCATCAATCTCGTGACGGCGGGCCGCTGCCTCAGCGCCGACGGGCCCGGCTTCGGTTCGGTGCGCGTGATGGCGACCTGCATGGCGATGGGTCAGGGGGCCGGGACGGCCGCGGCCCTCGCGGTCAGCCATGGCTACAGCATGTCGGAAATGAATTTCGAACATCTGCGCGAGACGTTGATCGCCCAAGGCGCCGTCGTCGATTTCGACAACGTCGTCAATCCGCAAGCGCCGATCGAAATCGTCGACTATCCGGCGGTGGAGAAAATGCCGGCGGCGCTGGAAACCACATAAAGCGGCGCGGGATCGCGCGTTGTTTCGTGTGGTGCAGATCTCCGATACCCATATCGGGCGCACCCGCGCGCGCTTCGCACGCAACTGGGCGCCGCTACGCGATTGGATCGAAGGGCAGAAGCCAGATCTGGTCCATCATTGCGGCGATCTCACGCTCGACGGCGCCGATGACGAAGCCGATTTCGAACTTTGCGCGCAGCTTGTCGGTTCGTTGACGACGCCGTTTCGGGTCGTTCCCGGCAATCACGATATCGGCATGCCGCGTAACGCCCGGCAGATCGTCAACGATACGCGGCTGGCGCGCTGGTGCCGTTATTTCGGCGCCGATCGATGGTTTCTCGACGCCGAGGACTGGCGCCTGATCGGCTTCAACGCGATGCTTCTGGGCAGCGGACGCGCCGAGGAAGAAGCGCAGTATTCCTGGCTTGCGGCGCGTATGGCGGAAGCGGGTTCGCGCAGGATCGCTTGGTTCTGCCATCAGCCGCTTTTCATTCATGGCTTCGACGATCCCGACAACGGCTATTGGTCGGTGGCGCCGGAACCCCGCTTGCGGCTCGAAGCTTTGTCGAAGCGCTTCGATATCGGCTTGGTTTGCAGCGGGCATCTGCATCGCGAACGCCAAGCGACGATCGGCGATACGCAATATGTCTGGTGCCCATCCGCATCCTTCACGGTCGCGGATGCGCAGTCGCATCTGCCGGGGGCGGCGGTCCTCGGTGCCGTCATCCTCGATTTCGAGGGGCGCACATTGCGGGTTCGGCAGGTTCGGCTTCCGGCGCTGCCGCATGTCTGGATCGAAGACGTGGCGGCCGAGATCTATCCGCGTTGACCGCACGACCGAAGCGTTTCTTTCGTTCAAGCGGTCGCGGCGTAGGCCGTCGCAGTCGTTTCGGGCGACATGCGCAAAGCGGCGATCGCGGCGGCGATGCGTTCGCCGGTATTGCGCAACGTATCGGCGTCGTTCTGACCGAAGGCGAGGCGCACGGAAGCGCTGCGATCGGGAAAGGCAACGAACACGTCGCCGGGCAGGGCGAAGATCGACGCGTCGGACAGGCGCTGGCACAAAGCGTTGCCGTCCAGCCGGTCGCGCAATTCGAGCCAGAGCGTGAAACCGCATTCGGGCGGCACAATGCCGGCGGCTTCGGCACCCAAACCTTCGATCAACGCGTCGCGCCGCGCGCGGTAGGTATCCGCCGCTTCGCGCATCGTCGCGACATAGGCGTCGCTCGACAGGAAGCGCGCGAAGGCGAGCTGCGGCAAGGCGCCTTGAAGGCGCGTATGCGATTGCAGCGTCGATGATAGGCGGGCACCGATTTCGGGCGAACCGATGGCGGCGGCGACGCGCAAACCCGGAAACATCGTGCGCGAGAAACTGCACACGAAAATGACCTGGCCCGCGCGATCGACGCTTTTGAGCGTCGCCGCTTCGATGTCGGTATAGCGCATCTGCGCGACCGAACCGTCTTCGACCACCAGAACATGCGAGCGGCGTACGACGGCGGCGATGGCATCGCGCCGCGCATGCGACCACATGCGCCCATGGGGGTGGGACGCCGTGCCGGTGAGATAGACAAGCTTGGGGCGATGCGCATGCAGCACGTTGGCGAGGCCGTCGGGGCGGATCCCTTCCTCGTCCGACGGGATCGCGACGACGCGAATACCCGCGAGCGCGAAAAGATCGAGCGAGCCGTAATAGGTCGCCGCTTCGCACGCCACGACGTCACCCGGTTCCAAGAAGCAGCGCAGAATAAGGTCGAGGAAGTTATGCGCGCCGGTGCCGACATAAACGTCGTCGACCGACGCGGCGATATCCAAGCGCGCTTGCGCGAAATCGGCGACCGCTTGACGCGCTTCGATATGGCCGAGCGGCGGGCAGAACTGCATCGCTTGTTCGCGGTCGTCGCGCGCGACGCGTTCGAGCGTCTTCCAATATTCCTGCGCGGGCGCCAGGTGAAAATCGCCATAGCCGCCGACGAGATTGACGCCCACGCCCGGCCGCGCGCGCGCCAACCATCGCCCCACGACTTCTTGGCGTGCACTGGGTTTGCGCGGCGGCAGCCACACCGCGTCGTTGGCGGCGGTGTCGGAAACGAAAGCGGGCGTGGCGGGAGCGGGCTTGCCTTCCTTGACGAAGGTGCCGCGCCCGACATGCGCGTGAAGAACGCCTTTGGCCACGAGGGCGGAGTAGGCGGCGGCGATCGTCGCGGGGCTGACTGCCAAGGCCTTCGCCAAATCGCGCGTGCTGGGCAGGCGCGTCTGCGTCACGAGGATGCCGTCGGCGATCAAGCGGCGGAGCAATTCGGCGACAGCATCGCTCAATAATGTACTGTTTGTATTGCCTAGATCGGCACGAAAAACAGCCCAGTCGATATTATTGACGGCATTCATGGCGTCTGATACACCGATTTCAGTACATCAATCAAGTACATTTAGCACAATAGAGCGGACAGTCAATAAGAAAATGACTTGTCCTCAAAAAGGGAGAAACGCCATGAAGTCGATCCAGTCCTCGCGCCGTGGTTTTCTGATCGGAACCTCGGCGACGCTTCTTGCCGCACCGGCGATCGCGCAACGCCGTGCGGTTCGTCTGCGCTACGCCCATAGCCAGCCGGTCGGCCATTCGACCGACACGGCGGCCCGCCGCTTCATCGAAATCGTCCAGACCAAGACCAATGGCGAGGCGACGGTCGAGCTGTTCCCGAACAACCAGCTCGGCGTCGATCGCGAATTGCAGACGCTGATCGAGACCGGGCAACTCGACTTCACGCATTCGAACTCGGCGACCATGGGTAATTTCCTGCCGCAGATCGCGGTGATGGATCTGCCCTTCACCTGGCGCAGCGCCGAGCATTATTTCCGCGTCGTCGACGGCGCGTTCACCTCGGCGCTGAACGAGTTGCTCGCCGCACGCACGGGGCACCGCTATCTCGGCTGGTGGTACGACGGGTTCCGCCACGTCTATACGCGCAACAAGGCGATCAAGTCGTTCGACGACATGCGCGGCCTGAAGATCCGCGCACCCGAAGCCCGCGTCTTCGTCGATACGTTCCGCGCGTTGCGATCGAACCCCACGCCGCTGCCCTTCCCGGAAATCTACACCGCACTTGAAGCGGGCGTGATCGACGGCTTCGAGGGCTCGAACGGCATCGTGCAATCCTCGAAGATCTACGAGGTCGCGAAGAACCGCGCGGTCACCGGCCATATCATGGTCGGTTTCGGGCTGACGACCGGTAAGCGCTTCGCCACGTTGCCCGCCGACGTGCAAGCCGTTTGCGTTGCCGCCGCGAAGGAAGTCGAGGCGATGCAGCGCAAGACCGAGCTTACGACGGAATCCGACCTCGTCCGTCAGATGGTCGCGGCCGGTGTGGTGGAATCGACACCCGACTTGGCGCCGTTCCGCGCGGCGGTGGAGCCGGTGCATGCCGAGTTCCATACACGCAACAAAACCGAAGCGCTGCGCAACTTCATCAACGCTGCCGCGGCCGGCTGAGCGGGAGCGGGAAGCGATGTCCGGTATCCAGGCGATGGGGCGGCGGGTCGATGCGGCGCTGGTGGCGCTGCTGCACGTAACGATGGCGGCAATGCTCGCCTTCGCGTTGTTGCAGGTCGTCACCCGATACGTGTTCGACAGTCCCTTCGCCTGGACGGAAGAGCTTTCGCGCCTGCTGTTGATCGTCTACGCGCTGATCGGCTCGGCGACGGCGTGCCGCGAGGACAAGCATCCGCGCATGGATGACATGCTCGGCGGCTTGCCCGGATCGTTCCGTGCGGCGGCGGAAATCGCCGCAAGCGCCGTGACCTTTCTGTGTCTGGTCGTGCTGGGCGTTCACGCGATGAGGGTGGGGGCCCGCACCGTTTCGACCGCGTCAGTCTTCGATCTGCCGATGAGCTGGCTTTACGATCTTCTGGCCGCGTCGTGCCTGCTGATTGGCGGCTATCTCGTCGGCATTCTCGCGGGCAAGCGCGGTCTCGTGCACGCCGCGCTCTGCCTTGCACTGGGCGTCGCCGTCTATTGCTTCATGGCCTACGGGCCGGAGGTGAAGCTGGAGGGCGCTTGGGGCAGCGTCGTACTCGTCGTCGCCTTGCTCGTCTTCCTGGCGATCGGCGTAGCGGTGGCGTTCTCGCTGGTTGGCGCTTCGATCGTCGGGCTATGGCTCGACCCGCTGGCGAATTTCGACATTCTGCCCCAGCGCATGCTGGGCGGAATCGATTCCTTCCTACTGATCGCGATTCCGTTCTTCATGCTGGCGGGCGAGTTGATGAACCGGGGCGGCGTCACGCAACGCATCATCGGCATCGCGCATGCGCTGGTCGCCCATCTGCGCGGCGGTATCGGACAGGTGAACGTCGTCTCGAACTTCTTCATGGCCGGCATGTCGGGCTCGTCCAGTGCCGATTGCGCGGCGTTGGGCAAGATACTGATCCCCGAGATGCGCAAAGGCGGCTACGACGCGCCCTTCGCGGCGGCGACGACGGCGGCATCCTCGATCCTCGCCAATCTGATCCCACCAAGCATCAATCTGCTGATCTATGGCAGCCTCGCCTCGGTCTCGGTCGGCGCTTTGTTTCTTGCGGGCGTGATCCCCGGCGCGGTGCTCGTGATTTCGCTGATGTCCGTCGTCTATTTCTACGCACGACGCAACAAAGTGCCGACGACCGGTGGATTCTCGATGCGCGCGGTGGGCTCGGCGTTGCGCGACGGATTGTGGGCGCTGGGCCTACCGTTGATCATCGTCGTCGGCATCCGCTCGGGCGTCTTCACCGCGACGGAAGCGGCGGCGGTCGCGGTCGCCTATGCGGGATTCGTGGCCGCGATCGTCTATCGCAGCCTGCCGCCGCGCGAATTGCCGGTCATGTCGCGCAACACGGCCGAGGACACGGCCGCGATCCTGCTGATCATCGCGGCGTCTACGCCCTTTGCTTGGATGCTGACGGTGCAGCAAGTGCCGCAAAGTCTCGCCGCCGCGATGGGGCCGCTGATCGAATATCCGTTCCTGCTGCTGCTGGCGATCAACCTGCTGCTGTTGCTTGTCGGCCTGCCGCTGGAGCCGGCCCCCGCGATGATCATCTTGGTGCCGATTTTGCTGCCGATCATCAAGATGGCGGGGATCGACCCGGTGCATTTCGGCGTGTTGATGGTGTTCAACCTGTTCATCGGCGCGTTGACGCCGCCGATCGGCAATCTCACCTTCATCGCCGCGATGGTTGCGAAGGTGAAGCCTACGGCGGTGTTCAAGGCGCTGAACCAGTATTACGCGGCGTTGCTGGTGGCATTGGCCTTGATCAGTTTCGTGCCCGCCTTGTCGCTGTGGTTGCCGAAGCTGTTGCGCGGGTGAGCGACGCGATGTGGGATTATCTCGTCATTGGCGGCGGATCAGCCGGCGGCGTTCTGGCCGCGCGTCTTAGCGAACGCGCCGATCGCCGGGTGCTGCTGATCGAAGCGGGGCCAGACGTGTCGCCGACGGCGCCGCCGCCGGAACTGCGCGACGCCTATTCGTTCCGCTCCGCCTTCGATCCGCAATATCAGTGGGACCGGCTGAATGTCCATTTCGCCGCCGGATCGAAAACCGCGCGGCATTACGAACAGGCGCGCGTGTTGGGCGGCGGGTCAAGCATCAACGGCCAGCAGGCCAATCGCGGCGCCCCCGCCGATTACGACGAATGGGCGCAAGCGGGCGCTTCGGGCTGGGATTGGGATCGCGTTTTCCCCTATTTCCGCAAGCTCGAACGCGATCTCGATTACGGCGGCCAGGCCCATGGCGCGATGGGACCGATCGCGATCAGCCGTGTTCCCCGCGCGCGCTGGCCCGGCTTTTCGACCGCCGTCGCCGAAGGGCTTCGTCAACTCGGCTGGAACGATATCGGCGATCAGAACACCGTGTTCGACGACGGCTGGTTCGCGATGGCGATTTCGAACGACGGCCGAGATCGCGTCTCCGTCGCGACCGCTTATCTCGACGCGGCGACGCGCGCGCGGCCGAATTTGACCATCCTGACCAGCGTCAAAGTCCGCGATCTGATCTTCGAGGCGCGCCGCGTGGTCGGGTGCGTGGCGAGCGGGCGGGAATATCGCGCGCGCGAGACGATCGTTTGCGCGGGCGCCTTGCACAGCCCCGGTCTTTTGCTGCGTTCGGGGATCGGCCCGGCGGCGGAGATCGCGCAAGCCGGCGTGAAGCCCGCGATCGATCTGGCCGGCGTGGGGCGCAATCTGCTCGAACATCCGGCGGTATCGCTGTCGGCGTATCTCACGCGCGGCGCACGGCTGGGCGATACGACGCGCCGGCATTCCCAAATGGCGTTGCGCTACAGCTCCAACGTCGCCGATTGCCCGCCATCGGACATGTACACGGTGGTCGTCGCGAAATCGGCTTGGCATCCGGTGGGGCGACGCCTGGGCACGTTGTTCACCTGGATCAACAAGCCGTTCTCGCGTGGATTCGTGCGGCTCGGGGTGGGCGGCGCGCTCGATGTGCGGTTCGAAATGCTTTCCGATCCGCGCGACCGCGCGCGACTGAAGGAAGCGATTCGACTGATGGCGCGAATCTTCGCGACCGAGCCGGTCGCGGCGGCGGCGCGCATCCCCTTCGCTTCGGCGTTGGGCAAGCTCGCGCGTCTGGTGCGCAACGAAACGCTGGTGAACGCCATGGCGACATGGCCGCCGGCTCTCGTCATGGACGGGCCGGGCGTGCTGCGTGACGCGCTGATCCGCAACGTGCTCGCCCCCGGGCCGTCGCTCGAATCGCTGCTCGCCGACGATGCGGCGCTCGACGCCCATGTGGGCCGCGTCGTCACCGGCGGCTGGCATCCGGCGGGAACCTGCAAAATGGGCCCGGCGAACGATCCCGATGCGGTCGTCGATCCAGCGACCGCGCGCGTCCATCGCGTGGGGGGCTTGAGCGTCGTCGACGCGTCGATCATGCCGACGCTGCCGCGCGCCAATACGAATATTCCCACGATCATGCTCGCCGAGAAGATGGCGGACGCGATCCGCGAAAGGGACGCCGCATGATTGACGAGAAACTCCGCGCGCGGATCGCGCACGCGGCGCGCGGGCTGGCGATCGGCGGCAAGCGCGTTCCCGGGCAAGCGATGATGCCTTCGCTCGATCCGGGTACGGGCAAGGCTTTCGTCGATGTGCCTGCCGGCGCACCGGCCGATATCGACATGGCAGTTGCAGCGGCGCGCATTGCGTTGCGCGGTGCTTGGGCCAAGACCGCCCCGGCGGAGCGTGGCAAGATCCTGCGCCGTGCGGCCGATATCCTGCGCCGCGACGCGCACTGGATCGGCGCGATCGAAACGATCGATAGCGGTAAGCCGTTGAAAGACGGCATTGCCGAAGCAAATGCCGCCGCCGCCTATTTCGATTACTACGCCGGGGCCGCAGACAAGATCGAAGGCGATACGATTCCGCAACCGGGCGACGTGATGAGCGTCACGTTGCGCGAGCCAATCGGCGTGTCGGCGCAGATTCTGCCGTCGAACTTTCCGCTCGGTACTGCTGCCCGTGGCGTGGCGCCGGCCCTGGCTGCCGGTTGCGCGATCGTCGCAAAACCTTCGGACCACACGCCGATGACGGCGCTGATTCTGGCGGACGTGTTTGACGAGGCGGGATTGCCCGCCGGAATCTACAACGCGGTGACGGGGCGGGGCGGCGAAGCCGGTGCGGCCCTCGCCACGCATACAGGGGTCGACCAGATCACCTTTACCGGCTCGCTGGCGACCGGCCGGCGCATCCTTGCGGCTGCGGCGGCGAATGTCGTGCCGGCGGCGGTAGAACTCGGCGGCAAGTCGCCGCTGGTCGTGCTGGCGGATGCCGATCTCGACGCGGCCGCCGCCGTGACGGCGAAGCAGATGTTCACCCATGCGGGACAGGTTTGCTCGGCGCCGTCGCTGCTGATTCTCGAAAAGCCGATCGCCGATGCGTTGCTCGACAAGCTCGTTGCACGGGTGCGCGGCTTGACCGTTGATCACGGTCTGCGCGACGCCAATCTCGGCGCCATCGCCAGTGCGGGGCAGGTCGCGCATATCGAGCGCATGGTCTCCGACGCGCGTGAAGCCGGCGCGGAATTGCTGACCGGTGGTGCGCGACCCGAGATCGCCGGCTGCCCCGACGGGCTTTATTATGCGCCGACGGTACTGGTCGCTTCCGGCGCCGCACAGCCGATCGTGCGCGAGGAAGTCTTTGGCCCGGTCTTGACCGTGCTGATCGCGAAGGATGCGGACGAAGCCTTCGCACTCGCCGATGCTGGACAATACGGGCTGTGCGCGTCGGTCTTCACCAACGATCTCGGCCGCGCGTTCGAATTCCAGCGCCGCGTCTCGGCCGGGCAGATCTACGTCAACGACTGGCATTTGGGCGGCGTGCAGGCGCCGTTCGGCGGCGTGAAGCGCAGCGGCATCGGCCGCGAGCGCGGGCTTGCCGGTCTCGAAAAATATCTCCGCCTCAAGAACGTCAACATCCGCCCTCGGGCGCTCCAACCGTAAAGAGAAGATCGCGATGAACGCCAATTCCCCCGTCCGCCCACCGGTCCCGGCCAAATCCGGTCAGATCATCACCGACGTATCGGTCACGATCTTCACGTGGAAGGACGTGCCCGTCCTGCGCTACAGCGACCGCAATCCGGCGACGACGGGGACCAGCGAACTGGGCCTCGTCACGATCAAAACGAAGGATGGCTTGGAAGGTCATTCGTTTTTGGGGTCGTCGATCCGGGGCGCCTATCTTGATGTCGTGTCGCTGATCCGCACGTTGAAGCCCAAATTGATCGGTGCCGACCCTTGCGCGCGCGAGAAAATCTGGACCGATCTGCACACGGTTCAGCGCGCGACGACGATGCGCACCATCGGCGCGGTCGACGTAGCGTTGTGGGATCTCGCGGGTAAGATCGCGAACATGCCGGTATGCCGGATGCTGGGAATGTCGCGCGACCGCATCCCTTGCTACGCCTCGTCGCCGACCTATGCGACGATTGACGAGTATGTCCGTGAGGCGGAAGGGGCGAAGAAAGCCGGTTATTGCGGCTACAAGATCCATCCACCCCGCGCGGTGGAAGATGCGATCGATGCCTGCAAGGCGATCCGCAAGGCGGTCGGCCCCGACTTTCCGCTGATGATCGATACCGGCGGCATCCACGATTTCGTCGAATCGGTGCGGCTGGGCAAGGCGGTCGAGGAACTTGGCTTTCTGTGGTTCGAAGACCCGCTGGCCGAGGACGACATCTACAACTACACCAAGCTACGCCAAAAGCTGACGATCCCGCTAATGGCGACGGAATACTCGCCCGGTGGCTTCCATTCATACGCCAATTGGATCGTGGCGCAGGCGACCGATTATCTGCGCGGCGACGTGGCGGTGAAGGGCGGCCTCACCGGTATTCTGAAGGCGGCGACGTTGGCCGATGCCTTCCGGATGAACTACGAAATCCATCACGGCGGAAATTCGCTGAACAATCTGGCCCAGCTTCACGCCGCGTTGTCGATCCGCAACACCCAGTATTTCGAAGTGCTGCTGCCCGCGGCCGCGCAGAAATACGCGCTGATCGAGGATCTGGAAATCGATGCCGACGGATGCCTCGCCGCACCGCAAGGGCCGGGGCTCGGCGCGAAGATCGATTTCGATCTGATCAAGGCGAACACGATCGAGGTTCTGCGTTAATCCGGCATCAGGTTGAGGGGGCGCCCGCTATTTGCGCGTTTCGCGCGGCAGTCGCGGGCATCTTATTAAGTAAAGATCCGTGCGCAGCGCGACTGAAAGTACATTCAGTTTCCACAAATGGTCTCGAAATAGCTCGATACATTGGCAATCAGTATTGAAATAACTGAATTTCATTCGCCTGGGGGCGTGGATTCGAATCCCGCCACGCCGAGCAAGAAAGAAGCCCGTCGCGTATTCAACGCGGCGGGCTCCGGCTTTCTTGATGCAAACGATTGGGGTGCTTGATCCCAAAGCTGTGGCGTGGCTCATCATCCGCCAAACCTCGGCGCGGCTCGCACTCAGACGGGCGGCAGGCTTTTCTCGAAGCGTCGCTTGCCGGCCAGCACATGCGCTTCGCCCAATTCGCGCGCGCGCGCACCGTCGGCGCGGCGGATCGCGGCGACGATCGCAATGTGTTCGGTGTTCGATGCCGCCATTTCCTGCGGATTGCCCAGCGAGACGCGCCGGAACAACGCCGCCTCCTTCGAAAGCGTGTCGCTGAACGCGGCAAGCCGCCCGCCGCCGGCCACGGCGACCAGCAGATCGTGGAAGTCGATGTTCAGCTTGTAATACTGCGCGACGTCGCGGCTCTTCACGCACGCATCCATTTCCTTCACGCGGCGCTCGAACTCCTTCGCCTCGTCGGCCGTGCGCCGTTCGGCGGCGAGCTTGCACGCGTGGCCGGTGAGGACGGAACGCAGATCGTAGATCTCCAGCATCGCCTGCGCATCGATCGCGCGGACATAGGCGCCCTTGTTGGCGACGAACTCGACCAGTCCGCGCGAGGCGAGGTGGCGCAGGCCTTCGCGCACCGGCCCGCGGCTGATGCCGAATTCGCGCGCGAGCACGACTTCGTTGATGCGCTGGCCGGGCGGCAATTGGCCCGCGACGATTAGCTTTTCCAGTCGGTCGGCGGCCAAGCTCGACAGCGTGTTCTCGCGCCGCAACTCCAGCAGATCGTCGGTCATCGAAACTCTCCCGCGGCCGACTCCGCCGCCGAGAGGAAGAGTAGCAGTTGACTCGCCTTGAGTGTCAATCGTAGTCTGTTGACAGTTGGCAATAAGAAAACACCGGGAACGCCATGACACTCGCCGCACCGACGACACCCCGCATCGCCGGGGAAACCGACATCACCGCCCAAGCGGTCGCGTTCCTGACCGGCGCGCGCTTCGACAAGCTGCCGCCGGAAGCCCTCGATATCTCGCGCCGCTGCCTGCTCGATTCGATGGGCCTGGTGCTGGCGGGGCTGGGCGTGCCCGCGATCGACATCCTGACGGGCTTCGCACGCGAGCAAGGCGGGAAGGGCGATGCATTGTTGCTCGGCCACGGCGACACGCGCGTGCCGGTCCAAGTCGCCGCACGGGTGATCGGTACCGCCGGTCACGTCCATGATTTCGACGATACGCAAGTCAGTCACGATCCCGCGCATGTCTATGGCCTGCTGACACATCCTTCGATCCCGCCGATGAGTGCGGCGCTGGCCGTGTCGGACATGAAAGGCGGCGTGTCGGGGCGCGAATTCGTCGCCGCGTTCAATTACGGTTTCGAGCTTGGCTGCAAAATCTCCGAATGGATGCAGCCCGACCATTATCTGCGCGGGCACCATACGTCGGGCACGGTCGGCACGTTCAGCGCTTGTGGGGCGGCATCGATCCTGCTGGGCCTCGACGCCGAGGCGACGGCTCGGGCGTTGGGCATCGCGGCCAGCTTCGCCGCCGGCATCCGCTGCAATTTCGGTACGATGACCAAGCCGCTGCATGTCGGCCGCGCGGCGGAAAACGGCGTGCTCGCCGCCTTGCTAGCGCAGCGCGGCTACACCGCCGATCCCACGGCGCTGGACGGGCCCTGGGGCTTCCCCGCCGTTCTCGGCGGCGGCTTCTCGGCGGAAAAAACCGGCCAAGGCTTCGGGCGCGAATGGACGATTGTTAATCCCGGCGTGAGCATCAAGCCTTATCCCAGCGGCATCCTGACCCATCAATCGATGGACATGGTGAAGAACTTGGTTCTGCGCGAGAAAATCGATCCGACCACGGTCGCGCGCATCGATTTCTTCGCCGGCGACAATATTCTGCGCCCGATCCGCTATCGCGTGGCGAAGAACGAGCTACAGGCCAAATTCTCGATGGCTGCACTCATCTCGATGCTTGTGATGTATCGCGCGGCGGGGTTGGCGCAATTCGACGATCATGTGATCGCATCGCCGGAATTCCAGGCGATGCAGGAACGCGTTCATACCCATGCCGACGCGAAGATCAACGCGATGGGCTTCGACCTAATCCGCTCGCGCGTCGAGATTACGCTGAAGGACGGCAAGGTGTTGAAAGCGGAAGCCGACACGCGCTATCGCGGCGGCCCGTCCTGGCCGCTGACCGACGCCGAAGTGCGCGGAAAGTACGATGGCTGCGTCACCAAGATCGATCCTGGCCTCGCCGATCGCATCGCGCGCGAGACCTTCGCGCTGGCCGATGCCGCGAGCACCGCGCCGCTTCTCGACCTGCTGCGCAAGGTCAAGCCCGCGTGACGGCCAAGCCTTCCATCGACGCGCAGGCGCAGGCACTCGCACAGCGTTTGCGGGAAACGCGCCTGCCGAAGGATCCGATCGTCGTCTACGGCTCGTCGACCGTGCGGCTCTGGCCCGACATCGCCAAAAGTCTGGGCCGCGCCGATGCAGTTGCCGTCGGTTTCGGCGGCGCCACGTTGCGCGATTGCGTCGCGTATTACGATCTTCTGGTCCGTCCGCTGGCGCCGCGTTTTCTGGTAATTGCGGCGGGCGCCAACGATATCGAGAAATACGACGCTAGCGCCGAGACGATTTTGGCGACGATCGTCGAATTGATCGGCGCAGCGCGCCGCACCCAGCCGGCATTGCCGGTGGCGGTGCTGACGATGAAACCGGCCCCGTTCCACGGGCCGCGTATGGCCGCTTTGCGCGCGACCAACGCACTGCTGGAAAAGCGCCTGCCCGAAATGCCGGATGTGCGGCTGATCGACATCTTTGCGCCGTTCCTGAACGCGCAAGGCGATGCCGATCCGCGTTTCTACGCGGAAGACCAACGCCATTTGAACGAAGCGGGTTACGTGGCGTGGAGCGAGGCCATCGCGGCGTCGTTGCCACCGCCGCGCTGAACGAAACGAATAAGCGCGGCCGTATCGGCCGCGAAAAAGGGGAGGATTTCATGAACGCTTGGAAAAAACTGGTTGCCGCAACCGGTCTTGCGTTGCTGGGCGCCGCGGCCCCGGCCGATGCCCAGACCATGTCCGACGCGACGCGCCAACTTTACGAAGCCGCGAAGGCGGAGCGCGAGGTGACTTGGTATGTCAGTCATTTCGGGCTCGATAACGCGACAGCCGTCGAACAGGCCTTCTACAAGAAATATCCCGGCATCAAGGTCAACGTGGTGCGCGCCACGGCGCAGGTCATCTACCAGCGCCTGAACCAGGATATTCTGGCGAACACGCAGGTCGCCGACGTCTATTCCTCGACCGACAATTCGCATTTCGTGCGGCTGAAATCGGAAGGGCGCTTGCTGGCCCATCGCCCGGAAAACGCCGACAAGATTCTGCCGGCCTTCCAAAACATGGATACGGATAATCAGTATCACGCGACGTCGGGGGCGATCATCGTCATCGCCTACCGCACGGATAAGATATCCGACGCGGACGCGCCGAAGACCTGGACCGATCTGCTCGACCCGAAATTCAAGGGCAAGCTGTCCTTCGGGCATCCGGCCTATTCGGGCTTCGTCGGCGCTTGGGCGATTGCGCTCGAAAAGAAGTACGGCTGGAGCTATTTCGAAAAGCTGCGCGCCAATAATCCGCAGATCGGCCGCTCGATCAACGATGTGATCACGATGCTCGATGCGGGCGAGCGTTCGGTCGGCCATGCCGGCGACGGCCCATTCCGCAAGAAGGAGATCGAGGGCGCGCCGTATCGCACCGTGTTCCCGGAGGACGGCTCGGTCGTCATCCTCGCGGGCTCGGGCATTCTCAAGAACTCCAAGCGCCCGAATGCGGCCAAGCTGTTCTTGGACTTCCTGCTCGATGTTGAGCCGCAGCAAATCCGCGTCGATATGGATATGGGCATGCCGCTGCGCCCGGAGGTCAAGAACACCCATGGCGGCAAAATGCCCGGCGACGTGAACACCATTCCCGTCTCCGACGACGATCTGAAGGCGCTGCCCGCCCTCAACGATCGTTGGCGCCGGACTTTCGGCGGCTGAGGGGCGGCGTCGCGCATCAATGGCACAGCTTGTTAGCGTAACCCGTCGTCTTCTGGACCCGAGTACGATCGTGCTGGTGGCTTTGGCTGCCGCATTGATCGTGCTCGTCGGTCTGCCGTTGTTCAAGCTGCTGGGATTGTCGGTGCGTGGGCCCGACGGCTTCACCTTCGATCCGATCGTCCATGCATTCGGCGAGATACGCCACCTCGAAGCGCTGGGCCGATCGCTGTTCATCGGCGTGGCGGTGGCAATCATCAGTACCTGCGTCGGCGTACCGATGGCGTGGCTCGTGTCGCGCACCAATATGCCGGGCGGAAACTTCGTCACCTTGATCGTCGTGGCGATTTTCGTCATGCCGCCGTATTTGGGCGCGGTCGCGTGGATGCTGCTTGCCGGGCCCAACGCGGGCTGGATCAACCGCTTCTGGGTGTTTCTGGGCGGCGAGGAGCGCTTACTCAATATCTATTCGATGGAGGGCATGATCTTCCTGATCGCCCTTTACTCGATTCCGTTCAATTTCATCTTCGCCAAATCGGCACTCGACGTCGTGCCGACGGAACTTGAAGACGCCGCCTCGATCCTGGGAGCGAGCCGCTTCGTCGCGACGGTGAAGATCACGCTGCCGATGATCTGGCCCGCGATCCTGGGCGGGGCGATCATCGTGCTGCTGGAATCGATCACGCTGTTCGGTACGCCCGCTTTGCTGGGCATTCCGGCCGGGATCACGGTCGCGACGACGCAGCTATGGCAGTTCTTCGAATTCCCGCCGCGCCTCGATGCCGCCGCTGCTTACTCGTTGTCGCTGATCGGCGTGACGATCCTGCTGCTGTGGTTGCAGCGCCGTTTCCTGCGTCGCAAGGGGTTCACGGCAATGACCGGCAAAGGCGGGGAGCGCCGCCGCGTCGATCTCGGGCGCTGGCGCTGGCCGTCTTTCGCCTTATGCATGGCGGTGGGGGCGCTCGCGGTGTTCCTGCCGTTGATCGTGCTGCTGCAGGCGGCCTTCGCCAAGGCGTGGAGCCGGGGCTTCCAATTGTCGAATTTCACCTTCCAGAATTTCGACTATCTGCTGTTCAAGAACAGCTCGGCCCTCGGCTCGATCTGGAACACGGTGTGGTTCTCGGGCGTCGCGGCGACGGCCGCCGTGCTGGGCGCGTTGATCGTCGCCTATGCTCAGGCGCGCCGTTTGATGCCCGGCACGGCGTTTTTGCAATTCCTATGCATGGTGCCGATCGCCATTCCTGGGATCGTGCTGGCGGTCGCGTTCTACGCGACCTTTGCACCGCCGCCGTTCTCGCTCTACGGCACGGCGGCCATGCTGATCTTGGCCTTCACGATCCGCAGCCTGCCGGTCGCCTTCATCAACGCCGCCGCGACGGTCAAAAGTTTGAACCCGGAGATGGAAGATGCGGTGCGTATCCTGGGCGGCTCGCGCGCCGTGGTGATGCGCAAGATCGTCATGCCGCTCGCCAAAGGCGGCTTGATCGGCTCGTGGCTGCTCGTCTTCATCGCCGCGACGCGCGAACTCAGCACCGCGATCTTCCTGACCGGCCCGAAAACCAAGGTCATGTCCATCGTCATGCTGGATCTGAGCGAGGAGGGGAATTTCGAAGTTCTGTCGGCGCTCGGCGTGTTGCTGCTCGCGGCGGCAGCGATCGTCGTGTGGATCGGCCAGCGCGTTGCCGGTCGCGATTTCATGTTGCGGAGACCTTGATGGCCTATCTTCGACTTTCCCACCTCGAATGCCGGTTCGGCGGCTTCACCGCCGTCGACGATCTGTCGCTGGATTTCAAGGAAGGGGAATTCATTGCGCTGCTGGGGCCGTCGGGTTGCGGCAAGACGACGACGCTGCGCGCCATCGCCGGATTCGTCGAGCCGACGGGCGGCAGGATCGAGTTGGGCGGGCGCACGCTGTTCGGCGCCGGCGCGGCGGTGCCGCCCGAGCAGCGCCAGATGTCGATGATCTTCCAGAGCTACGCGATCTGGCCGCATATGGACGTGTTCGAGAATGTCGCGTTCGGCCTGCGCTTGCGCGACCTGCCGAAGGCGGAGGTCGAACGGCGCACGCGGCGCATTCTAGAGATCGTCCATCTCGATCATTTGGCGCAGCGTTTACCCGCTGAATTGTCGGGCGGGCAGCAGCAGCGCGTGGCGCTGGCGCGCGCGATTGTCGTCGAGCCCAAAGTGTTGTTGCTCGACGAACCGTTGTCGAATCTCGACGCCAATCTGCGCGAGGAAATGCGCTTCGAGATTCGCCGCCTGCACGACGAGTTCGGCATCACCAGCGTTTACGTCACCCACGACCAGACCGAAGCGATGGTGACCGCCGACCGGATCGTAGTGATGAACAAGGGCCGTATCGAGCAGGCCGATACGCCCAAGCACGTCTACGATCATCCGCAGACGCGTTTCGTCGCGGGCTTCATCGGCCGGGCCAATCTGATCGACGGGAAATTCGCGGATGGTGGTTTCACGGCGGGCGGAATCGCGATCCCGTTCGCGTCGCCGGTCGCGGGCGCAACGGCGCTGTCGATCCGGCCGCATCGCATTGGCCTGTCGCATCCAAAGGGGATGGCGAAGGGCGTTTACGACATCGACGGCATGCTACGCAGCCGCGTGTTCCTGGGTGAAACCTGGGAATACGAAGTCGATGTGCCGGGGCTTGCGATGCCTTTGCGTGTGTCGCGCCCGCCCGATGAAATCTTTGAGAACGGGGCCGCGCTGCGGCTTTCGTTCGTGCCGGATGCGATGGTCAGCGTTCGCTAAAGGGGGGATGGAAACTTGGCTCTCGATCTCGGCGTCGAAGGTTTGCGCGTTCTCGTCACCGGCGCCAGCTCGGGTATCGGGGCGGCAAGTGCACGCGCGTTCGCGCAATGCGGTGCGCGTGTCGCAATCCATTATTCCAGCAACAAGGCGGGTGCTGCCGATCTGGCGGCGGCGATCGGCGCCGTGGCGGCCGTATCGGGCGATTTGAAGAAGCGCGGTGCCGCGGCGAAGATCGTCGATGAAGCCGCCGCCGCCCTCGGCGGGTTGGACGTGCTGGTCAACAATGCGGGGGCACTGGTCGGGCGCACGCGGCTTGAGGCGTTCGACGACGCGATCTACGACGACGTGATGGCGCTGAACGTGCGCGGCGTGGCGGAAGCCGCACGCGCAGCGTACCCTTATCTCGTCAAATCGGCGGCGGCGTCGATCGTCAATGCCGGGTCGATCGCCGGGCGCAACGGCGGGGCGCCGGGGTCGGGACTCTATGCGGCGGCGAAAGCGGCGGTGCACAGCCTGACGCGCTCGATGGCCAAGGAGTTCGCGCCCGCCGGCATCCGCGTAAACGCGATGGCGCCGGGCGTGATCGAAACGCCCTTTCACGCGTCGACGTCGCCCGACATGCTCGAGACCATGCGCAAGACGATCCCGATGGGCCGCCTGGGCCGGGCCGAGGATTGCTGTTATCCGGTCGTCTTTCTCGCTTCGCCGGTGCTGGCCGGTTACATCACCGGCCAGATCCTCGACGTGAATGGCGGGCAATTCATGCCCTGACATGCGGGCGAGGGACGCTCGCCGCCGCGAGAAAATGAAGAACCCCGCCCTGGAAGTTCAGCTTCGGGTTTCGGCGCAATTGAAATTAAGGCACCGCATTCTGCACTCTTATTCGAAGTGGCATGCCGAAGACGGAACAATGAGGGCTTTTAATGGAGAAATTCGCTGCGCGTGAGTTCTGCAAGGGAACGTTAAAAAATTATCTCAAGCATATGCTCGAGCTCGTTTGCGACGCAAGTTTGATCGCGTCGGCTAAGAAAAATTCGAAAGCCAAACCAAAGAATCATTGTCCCATTTGGCGAAGGTTGCGAACTTCGCATCCGGCGGAAGCGAGTCTTGATTCAGAAAATACAGCATGAGCAGGACTTGACGTTCGCCGTTGGTTGCCGGAAGACCGATGCGTCCGACAGGGATCTGCGTGCCGTCAGTTAGCGTCGAAAGCGTCGCGAGCCAGAACGGCGTCCCTTGGTCGATCGCTCTATCGATCACATCGTAGCGCGCTTGCCTTTCCTGTTCGGATACCAAGTGCATCACGACCGTGCCGCGCGGGTCTTCCAGCAGCAATTCGCCAAGCTCGTCGCCAACAAGGCTATAGATGTAGCCGCCTTCGGGCGTGCGCCGATAGCACATGCTCATCGGCAAAAGGCGCGGCGCGATTTCCGAAACCCAGCCTTGCACGACGCGATTACGTATCGATCGAAGGCAAGCGTTTCCGCTACGTACGCCTGATCCTGCCGCTGGCGAGCGACGGGCAAAACGTCGATGGGTTTTTCAAAACGATCGAGCCGTCGACGCTGATCGCGTCGTAGCGTCCGCTCAGGCGACTTCGGCGGGCTTCGGCGTTGGTCGTCCGGGCGCTTCTTAGGCGCGTAACGCTGCCAGCGGAATTGCCGACATCGCGCAATCCTCCTTGCTGATCGAGTAGGTGACGTAAAGCGTCCCCTGATGCTCGATCGCGTAGGGATAGGACCATTGCGGTTCCTTGCACAGGCCGGGGATCTGCACGGGCGGAATGCCCTGGCGGATCGTGCGCAGCATCGAGAATTTCTTCTCGCCCGGTTTGCTGACCGCGATGGTCAGGCACCCGCGCCGCGACGTCGGCTCGGGATAGTTCGACACTAGGAATCGCTGGCCGGTCGATAGGATGCCGCCGAAGGGTTTCGATGCGACCATCGGCAGATTGGCGAGCTTCGCCATCGACCAAGTTTTGCCGTGGTCGAGGCTTTCCGACACCAGCGCCTGGGTCTGCGGCGGCCCGAGCACGAACTCGTTGCGGATGATCGCGACCAAGCGATCTTCGTCGACGATGATCGTCGGCTCGGGGAATTTCAGCACCTTGGGTGCTTGGATCGGCACGACTTTCCAAGTTTCGAATTTGTCGTCGTCGCAGATCGCAGCCGCCGGCGTTTCGAAGCCGATTTCGCCCGCGATGATCCAGCCGCCGTTCTTCAGGCGCTGGGGACCGTGCATGGTCAGGAAATTCGGGATCGTGACGCCGGTTTCGCGCCACGCCTTCTTGGCCGGCTCCCACACGAACTGCACGGCGCGCATCGACGGCAGCGGATGCCATTTGCCGTCCGACTGGATGCCGCCGGCCCAGCGCGCGGCATAGCAACGCAACACGCCGTTATACGAATGCAGCAGCGCATGATTGTCGCATTCGCGGCCATCGACGCCGGGCGCCACCATCTCGGGCGCCGTCCAAGTCAGACCGAAATCCTTCGACCGGCGCGCGCGGGTAATGCCCTCGGCGCTGTTCTCGTCGACCGGATCGTTGGCGAAAGAGACGACCAATTCACCGTCATGCACGGCGATCGAGCTTTCGTGCAGGAATTGCTGCTCGCCCGCGATCGCGCGATGGACCATCGAATGGGTCACGCTGTCGAGGAACGGCACTTTGCCGGGGGCGGGCAGTTTCGCTTTGTCGTCCCACAGCGGATAGAAATCGTTCGCCATCATCATCCTCGTTTTCAGGTGAGAGCGGCGACGGGAACCGCCGCCATGTAGCAATGCCGCTTGTTGAGCGAGAACACGACATAGAGCGTGCCGTCGTGTTCGACCGCTTCGGGATAGGCCCAGTTATGCGCGGGCGCCGTCTCGCCGATTTCGGCAAGACCGGCGGGCAGGGCCTCGGCCGGACCGCCGACCAAGCGCCAGACTTTCTCGAACGGATAAAGCGCGCCGGGCTTGGTCACGGCGATCCACAATTCGTTGCGCCGTTCCTTGCCGTGATTCCAAATAAGGTACGAGCGGCCGTTGGACAGCGTGCCCGCGAAGGGCTTGCTTTCTTCCATCGGCAAATCGGTCGGCAGCAATTTCGAGAAGCTGTTCCCGCCGTCGCGGCTGACCGATGCCAGCGCCATGCTGTTGGGGGATTTCTCCGGGCGCACGACGGCCAGCACGTCGTTGCCTTGCACCGCCAAGGTGGTTTCCGGGAAGCCGGGATGGATGTCATCCTGCAGCGGCACGATGCGCCAGCGCAACAGATCGTCGCCGTCGCTGATCGCGACGGCGGCGCGCGTCACCTTCTGCAGATGCCCGCCGACGATCCAGTTGCCGTTCGCCAGACGCTGCGGCAACACGAAGGGAATGAAATCGGGCGCGACCATGCCGTCGGACACGGGCGCGAATTGCTTCGTCGCCGGATGTTCGCGCCAAATTTCCATGCCCAAGGCGCTTTTGCTGCCGAAATCGTAGCGGCCGACCAATGCCCACACGCCATCTTCGCGCGCCAGCAGCGGCGCCGTTTCGTGGCGGCGCTTGCCGTCGGCGAAACCGCCGGCGACGACTTCGATCGCGGACCACGTCTTGCCGCCATCGGTGCTGCGCCGGCCGCGCATTACCTGGGCAGGTTCGCTTTCCAGCTTGGGCGCGTTGGAGAAGTTCACGTAGAGCGTCTTGCCGTCATGGGCGAGGCGCGGTTCGTGCAGGAATTCGAAATCGGGCGTCTGGCGATGGACCAGCGAATAGCGGATACCCGGAACGATCGTCGTATCCGAAGGCGGAAACGGCTTCGCCTTATCCCAAAGCGGAATTGCGTTTGTCATGTTCTCCAATCAGCCTTTGACCGCGCCGACCGTCATCACCGTGACGAGTTGGCGATAGAGCAGCATCACGAGGGCGAGCATCGGGGCGAGATGGATGGTCGACATCGCCAGCAGCGCGCCCCATTTGACGCCGTCGGGATTGTTGATCGCGATGGCGATGGCCACCGGTGCCGTGCGCGCCTCGGTCGAGGTGAAGACGAGCGGGAACAGATAGTCGTTCCAGATCGTGATCGCGACGAACAGGCCGATGGCACCGATCGCGGGCGTGACCAACGGCAGTGTTACGCGAACGAACGCCTCCACGCGCCCGCAGCCATCGATCTGCGCGGCTTCCTCCAACTCGATCGGGATGTCGTCGATGAAGGTCTTCAACAGCAATGTCGAAATGCTGACCGAGAAGGCGATGCCCGCGAGCACCAGCGGGGTCAGCGTATCGAGCAGGCCGAGATTGGCGAAGACCGGGTAGAGCGGGATGATGACGATGATCGGCGGGAACATACGCACGAGGATGACAAGCAGGGCGGGGCCTTTCAGCCAGCCCGCGCGCAACCGCGAGAACACGAACGCGGCACCCACCGACAGCGCTAGTGTGGCGAGCGTTGTGACGATCGTCACGACCACGCTGTTCCACAGATTGGGCAGATACATCGGGGCGAGGGTGGGCAAGTCGCGATACGAGGCGAGCGTGGGCTCGAACAGCAGCGACGGCGGATAGGCCCAGATCTCCCCGCCCGGCTTGAACGAGCCCATGATCAGAAAGACGATCGGGAACGCCGACCAGATCACGGCGACGCTGAGCAGGGCGAAGAGGATGCCGCGACGGCCCAGACGGAGCAGGAGATTCACCGGTAGCGCTCCGTAAACATGCCGCGATAGGTGCGACGTACCAGGAAGCCCGCGAGCAGCAGCGTGGCGAGAAGCATCAGCCAGCCGGTCGCGGCCCCCGTACCGAAATTCAAGTAGCGGAAGGCTTGCTTGTAGAGATAGAGCGCCAGGATTTCGGTCGAGGTGCCGGGCCCGCCGCCGGTCGTCGTATGGACGATCGCGAATTCGCGCAGCGTGTAGATGATGCGGAACATCATCACGATCGACAAGGCGGGCAGGATCATCGGCAGTTTGATGTGGCGCAGAATCTGCGGGTAGCCAGCCCCGTCGATGCGCGCGGCCTCGACGAAGTCGTTGGGGATGGCTTTGAGGGCCGCGAAGCTGACGATGGTGACGAAGGAGAATTCCTTCCACACCGCGATGATGATGATGCCCGCCATCGACGTGCCGGCGGAAGTGAACCAAGCGACGGTCGGGAATCCCGCACTGCCCATCATGAAGTTCACGACGCCGAAATTCGGGTCGAGCATGTATTTCCACATCACGACCGCGACGATCGGGCTGATCGCATAAGGGGCGACGATCAACGCCATCCACAGCCCGCGTAAGGGCAGGGGATTTTCCAGCAGCAGCGCGATGCCAAGGCCGATCAGCATTTCGAGCCCGACTACCGTGACCACGAAAATCACGTTGCGGATCAGCGCCGCCTGGAAATCGGGGTTCGACAGGATGCGGACATAGTTCTTCCAGCCGACCCATTCGGTGTCCATACCCGGCGATGCGTCGGTGAAGGACATGAACAACAGGTCGATCGACGGCACGACGATGATCGCCAGCAGGACGATCGCGACGGGCCCGAGAAGGGCCGCCGCGAGCCAAGTATTCGCGTCGAAGCGATACCGGCCCGCGGCGGGTTTGGCGTGTGCGTGGCTCAATCGAGCATCCCGCGGATCTGAGCGGCGGCCTTGTCGAGCTCGGCCTTGGCCGGCACGCCGTTGACCACGATGTTCTGCAACGTCTCGCCGATCAGGTCGCGGACCTGACCCATACGCGGATGGGCGGGCAGCGGCGTGCGGGAAACGGCGAAGATCTCTTGCGCGATCTTCATCACCGGCTGGGTCTTCGCCATTTCGGTGAACAGTTCGGCCGTGCAGGGGCCGTTGCCGTTCTTGGCGACTTCGCGCTGCACGTCGGGCTTCATCATATGGCGGATCAGTTGATAGCCGACATCCTTGTCGGTGGCGCCCTTGAACATGCCGATGCCCCAGAACCAGACGATGCTGGGGCTGTAGGTCACCTTATCGGTCCACAAATCGCGCGACAGCGGCACGTGCGAAGGAATGGTGATGCCCTTCACCTTCGACTCGCCGCCTTCGAATTGCGCGCCCCAGCTCGACGCGCCGAACGCCATCGTCATGCGGCCTTCGCGGAACAGCTGGATCAACGACGAGCCGTCGAGCGTGGCCCAGTTCGGCGGAATGATGCCTTCCACGTACATCCGGCGCAGCATCTCGGCCGCCTTGACGGAGCCCGCTTCGTTCAGCACGACCTTCATGTCGGGCGTTACTAGATCGCCGCCGAACATCCGCACGGCCATCGCGTAGTCTTCATTCAGCGACCATTTGTCGCCGCGCAGACCGAAGCCGAACACCTTTTCGCCGTTGGGGCGGGTGAACGTGCCGGCCTTGGCTTGCTCATAGAGTTCTTCAGGTGTCTTGGGTACACCCGATATGCCGACCGACTTGGCGTTCTCCGTATTCGTCCACATCGTGAAGGTGCCGCAACGGAACGGCACCATGTAAAGTTGGTTGCCAAGCGTCGAGGCCGCGACCATGCCCGGCGACCAGGCTTGCGGGAAGCCCGCGATCGGTTCCTTGGCGACGTAGTCGTTGAGCGGCTGGAGGAAGCTGCGCAGGCGCACATTGGCGTCGGCGAAGTTTACGAAGATCAGGTCTTCTTCCGAACGGTTCAGCAGGCCGATGCGCTGCAGCCCTTCCTGCAGCACGTTGGTCGTGCCGACGTTGAATTTCACCTTGGCGACGTCGCGCTCGAAATCGGCCAGCGTATCCACGCCGCCCTTGGCGAAGCCCTGGGCGCGCAGATTGTTGAGATGGACTTCGAGGCCCATGATCGTGACTTCGCGATTCTGGGCTTGCGCGTTCGCCGGCGCGTTCGTGAAGGTGGCGAGAAGCCCCAAGGCTATCGCGGTCGTGGCCGCGAGCGCGCGGCGCGTCATCGTGGTTTTCATCGTTCGGTTCCTCCCTTGTCGTCGTTGGGGCGCCGGCCGTTCGGGCCGTGCGCCGTTTCGCGTGTCAGTGATGGGGCGGGCGCTTCGACACGCGATCGACCAGATCGTCGGTGCAGGAGCGCGCATGCTCGAAAGCGTGTTTTGCTGCGCGATCGGGGTCGTGGGCCTCGATCGCGTCGAGAATTTCGGTGTGCTCGGCGCAAATCGCGTCGAGGCGCGCTTGGCTGAAGCCGACTTCGCGCCGGTTCACGAAGGCGAGCGTCGTGTGGACGATCGCCGTGCGCGTGACGAAGGGATTGCGGATGAAGCGGTAGATCGCGAAATGGAAATCGCGCCCGGCGCTGCTCAAGGCATCGACATCGCCGTCGCGATAGGCTTGCTGATGGCGCTTGTCGATCTCGCGCAGCACGCGGATTTGGTGCGGCGAGGCGCTTTCGGCGAGCAAACGCGCGGCGAAGGATTCCAGCGCCTGGTTGATCTGGCAGGCCTGATCGACTTCGGCGGGCGAAAGATGGCGCACCCGCGCACCCTTGTTCGGGTCGATCTCGACCAGACCCAGCCCGTTCAGCACCTGC
>JAIUNH010000524.1 GCA_020161965.1 Pseudomonadota bacterium | reverse complement strand
TCTTTCGGCAGGCATCCCCCACCGAAACCGACCCCGGCGTTGAGAAAGCGGCGGCCGATGCGCGCGTCGTGACCGATCGCATCCGCCAACTGGGTCACATCGGCACCGGTGACCTCGGCGATCTCGGCCATCGCGTTGATGAACGAAATCTTGGTCGCGAGAAACGCGTTGGCGGCGACCTTCACCAGCTCGGCGGTGGCGTAGTCGGTGACGACCAGCGGGGTGTCGGCGGCGAGCGCGGTCGCGTAGACCTCGTTGAGAACGGCCACCGCGCGCTCACCAGGCTCGCCCGGAGCGACTCCGTAGACGATGCGGTCGGGGGTCAGCGTGTCGGCGACCGCGAATGTGGATGAGCCAAGAATCTTGCGCACGACAAGCGTAATGAGCTGATTGGGCTTTGCGCCGAAGGCGATCGTGTCCGGCCGTTGCAGGTAGGCCGAAAGGCCGTTGTAAAGTTTCACCTCTTCGTCATGCGGCTCGAAGGTAAATGTCGAGGATATGCGCTTGGTATAGTTGATATGGCCAGCCGCCTGAACATCCTTCCGCAGATGGCGGATGCATACGGGCTGGAGCCTGTCGCGAAGGATGGCGAGGCTCGCTGCGTCCGCTCGTCCTCCATAGTTGATCTTGAAGCTCGCTTCATCGCCAAAGATCATGCCATCGATAATCGACACCAGCCCATAGAGTTCCATTAGTGAGTTCTGAAGCGGTGTAGCGGTGAGCAGTATCTTGAAGCGGTCCTTGAGCGCCCGCTGCAACGCCTTCGCGCGTTTCGATGCGCCTTTGCGATAGACGTTACGTAGTCGATGCGCTTCGTCGAAAATCACCAAATCCCAATCAACCGCCAGAAGATCTTCCTCCCGGCGCGCTGCGAATTCGTATGAGATGACGATGATCTTGCCTTCGATATGAAATGGCCGAGCACAACCTTGATTTTTCAAATACAAATAGCTTTTTGCTTCGAGTATAACACAACTCATTCCAAATTTCTCATGAAGCTCCTGCGTCCACTGCTTGCGCAATGATGCCGGAACAATGAGAAGTATTCGTCTTTTCTTTTCAGCCCATCGCTGCGCGATGACGAGGCTCGCCTCAATTGTCTTTCCGAGACCGACTTCATCGGCAAGGATCGCACCCCGCGGGACCGGCGGCGCGAGAGCGAATAACGCTGCATCGACTTGATGCGGGTTCAACTGAACTTTGGCTGTCGAAAGCGATTTTGCAAAAGCATCATCGTCGATACCTTCTAGCGTGACGCGTTGGGCGAGAAATTGGCTGTGATAGTGCGTAAATCCCATAAGTTATCCTCAACGAACAGTCGCTTTAGCCTGTATACGCAGAGTCGGTTAGTATAGGCAGATTCACAGCCGTAATTTGCACAGGCTTCGCGATTGGGCGCAAGCTTCCAGAGGCTCACAAGCGCCGCCATCCTTCGCGACCAGCACCACGGCGCCCGCGATGCGACGGTCGGCAATCGCGCGATCGAGATGCTCGACCGCAACCGGATTGAGCGGCTCTGCATATCCCGGCATGGGTATTAGCATGGATGCGAAGAGCAGGGCGGCTGTGACGGTGGACCGTTTCATCACGTTGTCTCCGTTGATCTTGGGGGGGGGGCGACCGATCCGGCGTGCCTACATTAGAAGTGCCGCCGCGATCGATCGCCAAGACCGGCTGGCCGATGGTCAGCGGGCGCCAGCGATGTTGAAGCCGCCATCGACCAGGATGCTCTGACCGGTCACGAAGCGTGCTTCGTCGGTGCACAGCCACACGGCGACATCTGCGATGTCTTCGGGTTCGCCAACCCGTTTGAGCGCCGCGTGGGCGGCGACAGGCGCCAGAGCCGCGTCCGGATAACCGCTCGTCATCGGCGTTTTCACCAGACTCGGGCTGACATTGTTGACCCGAATGCCCGCAGGGCCGACCTCCAGCGCGACCGGCCGGATCATGGAATCGATAGCGCCCTTGCTTGCCGCATAGATCGACAGGCCCGCCGTACCGCCAGTTGCGGCGATCGAAGACGTATTGACGATGACGCCGCCGGTTCCCTGGGCCAGCATCGCCTTGATCTCGTGCTTCATGAGCAGCCACACGCCGCGGGTATTCACCGCCATCGTGCGATCGAAGTCTTCGACGGAGAGATCGGTGATCGGCGCGAAGCTGCTCGCCACGCCGGCGTTGTTGAAGGCGGCGTCGAACTGTCCGAAGCGATCGTTTATGCTGTTGATGAGCGCTTCGATCGCGCCTTCATCCGACACGTCTGCGGGGATGGCGACGGCGCTACCGTTCGCGGCGATGATCTCGTGCGCAACTGCGTTCAGCTCGGGCGCCCGGCGGCCGGCGAGCACGACCGACGCGCCCTGGCGACCAAATGCGAGGGCAGCAGCGCGGCCGATGCCGCTGCCGGCGCCGGTAACGAGAACGACCTTACCGGTCAGGCGACCTTGCGTCGGGGCGGCGTGAGTAATGTGTGTGGTGCTCATGTTGCTCTCCTGTGAGTTGGCAACAGAGAGATAATCCGGTCGATCAATTACAATAATCCGCTATAATAGATATGAGATGGTGATCTGGATTCAACAATGATGCGCCCCGGCGCCTTTTCCGAATTGGTCGGCTTCGTCGCGGTCGGACAAGAACTGAGCTTCCGCCGCGCCGCGACGCGGATGGGCGTTTCCCCCTCCGCGCTGAGCCACACCATTCGCAGGCTAGAGGAGCGCCTCGGTGTCAGATTGCTCAACCGCACGACGCGCAGCGTCGCTCTCACCGAACCTGGGCTCGCCCTGTTCGCGCGGCTGGTGCCGGCGTTCGCCGAGCTTGATGCGGCGGAGGAAACCGCCGTCGCGTTCCGAGAGCAAATCGTAGGAACCGTACGGCTCAACCTGCCAAGTCTCGCCGCCCATATTCTGTTTGCCGAGGGGCTAGGACGCTTCGCGCAGGAGTTTCCAGGCGTTCATCT
>JAIUNH010000523.1 GCA_020161965.1 Pseudomonadota bacterium | reverse complement strand
GGGGTCGTGCGCGCGATCTGCTCGGCAAGGTCGGGCTCGATCCCAATCTATTCGGCAGGCGCTATCCGCACGAGCTTTCGGGCGGCCAGCGCCAGCGCGTGAATATCGCTCGCGCGCTCGCATTGGCGCCGCGTCTCGTGCTGCTCGACGAATCCGTGTCGGCACTCGACAAATCGGTCGAAGCGCAGGTGCTGAACCTGCTCCAGGATCTGAAATCTGAGTTCGGCCTGACTTATGTGTTCATCAGCCACGATTTGAACGTCGTGCGCTACATGGCCGATCGGGTGATGGTCATGTATCTCGGCCGGGTCGCCGAGATCGGGCCGGTCGAAGAGCTTTACGACAATCCGCGTCATCCCTATACGCGTGCACTGCTCTCCGCGATGCCGTCGATGGATCCGGACCATCGAACGCAAGAGGCGCCGATCGCCGGCGATCCGCCCAATCCGATCAATCCGCCCTCGGGTTGCCGTTTCCACACGCGCTGCCCCTTTGCGGAAGACGTTTGCGGCGCCAAAATACCGGCACTCACGCCCACCTTGGCCGATCCCGGCCATCGCGTGGCGTGCCATATGGCCGACGCAAAGTCGGGCCATTCCAAAGCCGGGAGTGCTTCATGAGTCTCGATCCGCAATCCATCGCCGCCGCCGCGAAGGCACTAGGCGTCGCATTGCCGCCGGAACAGGCGGAAGCGGCGGCCAAGTCGTTGGCCGCACCGCTCGCCAAGATCGCGTCGTTCCACGTGGATTTCGACGTCGAGCCCGCGCATTACGTGGCCGCCATCGACAAGGGCCGTACGCGATGAGCGCTCCGGCTTCGTGGAATCTGGTCGAAGCGGCGGATGCCGTTGCGGCCAAGAAGATTTCGTCGGTCGAGCTGACCCAAGAAGCGATCGCGCGCGCCAAAGCGTGGCAGCCCAAGATCAATGCCTTCATCGCGCTGGGCGAGGACGCGGCACTCGCGGCTGCCAAGCATGCGGATGCGTCGCCTGCGAAGGGTAAGCTCCACGGCGTGCCACTCGCGCATAAGGACATGTATTATCGCAAAGGCCGCATCGCGAGCTGCGGCTCGGCCATCCGCCGCGACTGGAAGGCGGAAGCGACCGCGACGGCGCTTGCACGTCTCGACGCGGCCGGGGCGGTCGATCTTGGCACGCTCAACATGGCCGAGTTCGCCTTCGGGCCGACGGGTCATAATTATCACTACGGCCATTGCCGCAATCCGTGGAACCCGGCGCATATGACCGGCGGTTCGTCCTCGGGCTCTGGCGCTTCGGTTGCGGCGCGGATCGTTTATGGGGCGTTGGGGTCCGACACCGGCGGCTCGATCCGCATGCCGTCCTTCTGCAACGGTCTGGTCGGAATCAAGCCGACTTGGGGCCGCGTCAGCAAGGCCGGCGCCATGCCGCTCTCATGGTCGATGGACACGGTCGGGCCGTTGACGCGCAGCGTCGCCGACGCCGCGCGCGTTCTCGGCATCATTGCGGGTGCGGATCCCGAAGATACGACCGCATCGACGGTGCCGGTCGATGATTACGAAGCTGCCTGCGGCAAGCCCGTTGCGGGGATGCGCCTCGGCCTGCCGCAAGGTTACTTCGATCAGAATATCGATCCGCAGATCGCCGCATCGATCGAAGCAGCGGCAAAAATCTTCGAGAAGCTCGGCGTCAAGCTCGTGCCCGTGAAGATGCCCGATCTCGACGCGATCAACGCGGCGGGCACGATGATCACCGGTGCGGAAGCGGCCAGCGCCCATCGTCCATGGCTCGCCGAGATACCCGAGAAATATTCGGATCAGGTGCGCGCGCGCTTGTCGACCGGGCTCGCCATTCCGGCAGTCGCCTATCTCGATGCCTTGCGCAACCGCGCGGCCGCGATCCCGGGCTTCGTCGCGGATGTATTCGGCCAATGCGATGCTTTACTCTGCCCGGTCAGCGATCGGCCCGTGCCCACGATCGCTGAAACCGATGTCGGCGGCGGTCCGGCGATGGGGCCGTTGCTGGCGGCGCTGACCAGACTTTGCCGGCCCTTCAACGTGCTGGGCTTGCCGTCTTTGTCCGTCCCTTGCGGTTTCGACAAGGCGGGTCTGCCGCTCGGCTTCCAACTGGCGGGACGGCCCTTCGCCGAAGCGACCTTGTTCGCGCTGGGTGCGGCTTATGAAAGGGAAACACCATGGTCGCGGATGGCGCCACAAGCATGAGCGGCGATCTCGTCACGATGCGCGATCTGCGCGTGCTGTTCCGCAGCGCCGAGCGCACGGTCCATGCGGTCAACGGCGTGGATCTCTCGCTCGCGCAGGGCGAGGTGATGGGTTTGCTCGGCGAGTCCGGCTCGGGCAAGTCGGTGACGTTGCGCGCGCTGTTGCGCCTGTTGCCGCCCAAACGCAGCCATATCACCGGCAAGATCGAAGTTGCCGGCCATGACGTGATGGCGATGGACGAGGCGGCGACACGCGATTATCGCGGCAGCGTCGTGTCGATGATCTTCCAAGAACCGATGCTGGCCTTCGATCCGGTGTTCACCGTGGGCGAGCAGATCGCCGAAGCGGTGATGCGCCACGAGAAGGTGAACAAAGCGGCGGGTATGGCGCGCGCACTCGAAATGCTCGACCGCGTGCGCATTCCGTCGGCCAAACGGCGCTTAGACGCCTATCCGCATGAAATGTCCGGCGGTATGCGCCAGCGCGCGATGATCGCGCTGGCTCTCGCCTGCAAGCCGCGAATCCTGCTCGCCGACGAGCCGACGACGGCACTCGATGCCACGGTGCAGATCCAGATTTTATTGCTGCTTCGCGAGCTGCAGCGCGAACTCGGCCTTTCAATCGTGTTCGTGACGCACGACATCGGCGTCGCCGTCGAAGTCGCCGATCGCGTTGCAGTCATGTACGCGGGCCGCATCGTCGAAAGTGGCGCCGTCCGAGACGTGATCCGCTCACCGCGCCATCCCTATACGGTGGGGCTCCTGTCTACGCGTGGCCAC
>JAIUNH010000522.1 GCA_020161965.1 Pseudomonadota bacterium | reverse complement strand
GGGCCGCAAGCCCACGGTCTTCGCGCAGATGGAGGGCGACAACTCGGTCGCCGAGCCGTTCCTCACCCAAGTGCCGATCGAACAAACCGAGCTTTGGCTGCGCCGCGCCGACGGGTCGGATGCCTGCGTGCAGATCTCGGCGTTGCCTCTGTTCGCACCCGACGGGCGCTGGAAGGGGGCGCGCGGTCTTGCGCGCGACGTGACCGAAGCGCGCGAGCGCGAAGCCGAACTCGCCGAAGCGCGCAACCGCGAACGCCTGATCGCGCATGTCGTGCGCGCGGTGCGCGACGAGGTCGAAGCCAAAGCGCTATTGACCGCCGCCGCGACCGAAACCGCGCGCGCGTTGGGGGCGGGTTGCGCCATCTGGCGCGTGAACGACGACATGGACGGCGTTTCGCAATTCGTGTCCGGCGCGCAATTCGGCGGCAAATTTCCCGAGGATATGGATATCGAGCGGCGCTTCGCGGCCAAATTGCGCCTCGACCGGCCGGATACCGAAGGGGCGGATGCGCTGGTCGAGTTGCGCTCCAAAGCCGGGCGCGCACTCGTGGCGCCGACGGCGTTCCGCCGGCGCATCAACGGGCTGGTGGCGCTGTTCCGCGATCCCTTCGCCGACGATTGGACCGATGCCGAGCGCGACGTGCTGGCGGAGATCGCGGCGCAGCTGGGTATCGCGCATGCCCAGCTCGACCATATCGAGGCGCTCGACCGCCAAGCTTCGACCGACGCGCTGACCGGCTTGCTCAATCGCCGTCGCTTCGTGTCGGAATTGGAGGCGCGCATCGCCGCGTGCAAGCGCAGCGGCGTGCCAGGCGCGTTGATCTATGTCGATCTCGACAATTTCAAGGCGGTGAACGACATCCTCGGCCACCAAGCCGGCGACATGGCGTTGAAGCAAGTCGCGCGCACTTTGCGCAAGGCGACGCGCATCAACGATCTGGTCGCGCGCCTGGGTGGCGACGAATTCGCGCTCTGGCTCGACCAGACCGATCTCGACGGCGCCGTCGCCAAAGCCAAACACATCCTCGATATGCGCAGCGAGTTGCTGGGCGTATCGGCGAGTCCCGAAAAGCCGCTCGGCTTCTCCGCCGGCGTGGCGCTGCACGATCCCGCGAAGCCGGAAACCGTCGACGAGCTTCTCGTGCGCGGCGATGGCGCGATGTACGAAGTCAAACGCAAGGGCAAGGGGTCGTATGCGGTGGCGCTCGATGCCGCCCCCGCGTCGCTCCCAAAGAACTGATCCGAACATGGACCAATCCGAATACGAATCCGCGAAACGCATGCTGGCCGACCCGGATATTTACGTCCGGACGAATCTCGCCAAGCGCACCGATTTGCGGCCCGAGCTGCTTTATTATCTGACCGACGATAACGCGCCGGAAGTGCGCCAAGCGTTGGCCGATAATGCGGCGTTGCCTTGGCAGGCGGATATGAAGCTCGCCGGCGATCGCAGCGAGGATGTGCGCGCGGGGCTGGCCGGCAAGGTGCAGCGCGTGCTGCCGGGTTTGAAGCCGGGCGAGCAGGACGCGGCACGCCAGCACATCATGCAGACGCTGGAAGTGCTGGCGAAGGACACGGCGGCGCGCGTGCGTGGCGTGGTCGCCGAGACGCTGAAAGACGTCGCCGACGCGCCGCCGGATCTCGTCAAAGCGCTGGCGCAGGACGCCGAGCTCGCGGTCGCCGCCCCGGTTCTGCAGTTCTCGCCGCTGCTGACCGAAGAAGACCTGATCGAGATCGTCAAGGGTCGCTTCGCCGAAGGTGCGACCGCGATCGTCGCGCGGCGCGAAGGCGTCACCGAACGCCTGTCCGACGCGATCGTGGCGAGCGACGACACCGATGCGGTCGCCACGCTGCTTGCCAACAACTCGGCGCAGATCCGCGAGGAAACGCTCGACCTCGTGCTCGAAAAAGCGCCGTCGCGCCCGTCCTGGCACGGGCCCTTGGTCGATCGACCCAAGTTGCCGAACCGTATGGCGCTGCGCATCGCCGCCTTCGTCGCCGAAGCCTTCGCGCAGCGTTTGGCCGCACGCCCCGATCTCGATCCCGCGACGCGCGAAGCGGTCACCGCCGAAGTGCGCAAGCGCATCGCCGAAGCGGCCGATTCGGGCGAAGAAGGCGGCGGTGGATCGATCGCGCGCAAACGCCAGCTCGCCGATCCCGATTGGGCCAAAGGCGGGGATGGCGAAGCGCCGGGCGAAACCGTCGGCGACAAGGTCAAGCGCCTGCGCCGAGAAAAGAAGCTCGACGACGCGGCGGTCACCGCAGCGGCGCAAGGCGGGGAAAAACTCTTCGTCAAATTGGCGCTGGCCGAACTCGCCGGAATCCGCGCCGACGCGGTCGACAAGATTTTGACCGCACGCTCGGCCAAAGGCGTGATCGCCTTGTGCTGGAAGGCGAAGCTCAAACTCGCCACCGCCGTCGCGATCCAGCAGCGCACGCTGTCGCTGCCGCCCAAGAACGTGCTGAACCAGCCCAAATGGGACGGCTGGCCGCTGACGGAAGAAGAGCTGAAATGGCAGCTCGAATTTTTCGGCGCCTAAGCGATTAGCGCAAAAATTCGAACCAGACGATCAGCGCCACGATCGCGGCTGCGACGGCCCAGCCGAGCGCGCTCGCGTAGCGGCGGAACCAACGCTCCAACACCGAGCCTTGGTGCTTCAAGAGCCACGCCATCGCGTAGAACTGGATCCCGCGCGCGAACACGCTGGCGATGAAGAAGGGCAGCAGCGGATATTGCGCAAGGCCGGCCCCGATCGTGACGATCTTGAACGGGATGGGCGTGAGGCCCTTGCCCGCGATCAGCCAGAAGCCCCATTCGGCGAACAACGCGCGGAAGGCTTCGAGGTGATGGGCATAGCCGTATTTCTCGACCAGCCACATCCCCACCGTCTCGAACAGCAGATCGCCGATCGCGTAGCCGAGAAACGCGCCGACGACCGACGCCACGGTGCACAGCGTCGCGAACCAATAGGCGCGCGCGCGATCGGCC
>JAIUNH010000521.1 GCA_020161965.1 Pseudomonadota bacterium | reverse complement strand
AATCGGGCAAACTGGGCAAGATCACGATGGCGCAGATCAAGCCGACTTGGCGCAGCAGGGGCACGCCAAACGCGCGGATCATGTCGAGGTTCCTTTGCGCAGCGGGTCCCAACGCAAGCGCAGCCGATCGCCCAGCAACGCGAAAGCGAGCGTCACCGCCGACAACGCCAGTACCGGCACCAAAGCCGCCAGGGGTGCACGTTCGACGTATTTGACCGCATCGGCGATCATGCGGCCCCAGGTCGGCGTGCCGGGCGTCACGCCGATGCCGAAGAAACTCAACACCGATTCCGTCGTGATCGCGCGCGGGATGATGATCGCGGCTTGGGTGACGATGGCGCCCGCGATATTGGGCGCGATGTGCCGGACGAGCGTCGTCAAGGGCGGCGATCCCAAGACGTTCGCGGCGGCGACGTAGCCCGCACTGGTTTCGCGAAACCATGCCGCGCGCGCGACATAGGCGAAAATCGGCGCGAAGGCGATACCGATGGCAAGCGTGACCGACGGCACACCCGGCCCCAGCGCGACCAGCAGCGTCATCGCCAACAGGATCGACGGCATCGCGCGCACCAGATCGAACGCGCCGAAGACCGGCCATTCCGCCCAGCGCCCGGCGACGACGGCGAGCAAGCCCAGCACCGCGCCGAGCGAAATCGCCGTCGCGGTCGAAGCGAGTGCCACCATCATGGTGAGGCGCGCACCCACCGCAAGACGCGTGAAGATATCGCGGCCCAAATGATCCTGACCAAGCCAATGCATTGCATTGGGTCCGGCATGCGAGCCGCTCACGCTTTGCGTCAAAGGATCGAGGCCGGTGAGCGCAGGCCCCGTCAATGCCAGCAGCGCGACCGCGCCAAGGATCGCGTAGGCGGCGATCTCGGCGCGGAACGCGAACGGCTTAGCTGCCGCGAACGAGGCTTGCATAACCCGCCCCGCCATCGACGCGCGCCGAACCCCAGGTGAAGCCGGGAGTCCAGCCGGTCACGTCGCGGCGATTTGCGATCGCTTCGGCCGAATGGCCGATGACGACCGTCCAGTAATTGTCCATCGCATGACGCCAGGCTTGCAGATAAAGCGCACGGCGTTGGTCGAGATCGACGGCGGCGACGGCCTTCTTGACCGTATCGTCGAAGGCGGCGTCCTGCGGGCTGCCCCACAGCACGGTGTTCGGCCCGTCTGACATCAAGCGCACATAGCGCAGGAAGATGTCGGCGCGCGGGCCGCTGCCGAAAGGCGCCAAATCCCAATCGTATTGGCCCAGGCGGCGCTGCGCGCCGATATCGTCCAGCGCCAGATGTTCGACTTGGAAGCCGAGCTCGCGCATCGTTTGCGCGCAAGCTTGCGAATAGTCATTCTGCCACGACACGATGCGCAACGGCGTGCGCGACGGATCCACGCCTTCCGCCTTCAGCATCGCCAGCGCCTTCGCGCGATCGGCCTTGGCGTGCTTGTCCGCTTTATGCAGTGCCTCGTCCCAATAGAAATTGCCGGGGGCCGCCATTTGGTTGGTCGCGACACCCGTGTCGCCCGACCACACTTTCAGCAACGCGGGCTTGTCCATCGCGTAGGCGATCGCTTCGCGGACCTTGACGTTGTCGAAGGGTGCGCGCGGCTTGCGGTTGTTGAACGACCAGAAGATCCAGCTCGTATCCTTCATGAACTGAAGCTCGATATTCGGATCGGCCTTCAGCACGGAGATCTGTTCGGCCATGGCGCGCGCGATGTGCAGATCGCCCGCGCGCAGCGCCAGCGTGTAGTCGACCGTGTCGCGCAGATTGAATTCGACCGCTGCGACCTTCGGCAGGCCCGGCTGCCAATAGGCATCGTGTGCGGGGGACAGCAGCCGCTCGTTCGGCACCCAGGTACCGAATTTGAACGGGCCGGTGCAGATCGGCGTTTGAACCGTCGCCGCCCAGCCGGGGCTTTCCGGCGCCACGATCCACAACTCCGACAGCACGTTCAGCAGCGGCCCATAGGGCTCCTTCATTTCCATCACGAAAGTGCGTGCGTCGGGGGCGGCGAAGCCGGAGACGAGTTGCATGGGGGCCGCCAGCCATCCGCGACGCAGATCGCGCACGCGCTCCGCGTTCGCCTTGACGTCCGCCGCGGTGAGTTCGCGGCCGTTATGGAATTTCACGCCTTGGCGGATCTTGAACGTATAGACCTTGCCGTCCGGGCTGATCGTCCAGGATTCGGCCAAGTAAGGAATCGCCTTGCCGTCGTCGGCGATGCTGGTCAGCGCCTCGGCATAAACCTGCTGGACTGAGATCGAGCCAGTATGGCGATGCGGGTCGGACGTATCGAGCCCCAGCAACGCGATCTTCAACGTGCCGGTCCTCGCGGTTTGCGCCTGTGCCGTGCGGGGCGCAACGCCCGGCACATGATCGAGCAGACCGGCGGCGGCGAGTGCTGCGGCACCCTCGAAAAAGCTGCGGCGTCCGAAATCCAGGGTCATGGCGGCCAACTCCAAAGGGCGAATGACCGGAACGCTAATCCCCGGACATGACGGAAGCGTCGCAGCGCAATGACATGCCGATTGGATTTATGTGCCGTTTGTATGACGGCAGGCCCCCACCGCCGGATCGACTGGCTTGGATTTTGCTGCGAAATCGGGGTAATTTGAGGAAACCCCCAATGCCCGCCGGAACCGCCACTTATTTGATCGCCGACGACCATGCCGTGTTCCGGCAGGGCTTGCGCGCCGTGCTGCTGAAACACGCCCCCGAGGCGACGATTTTGGAGGCGGCCTGCTTCGCCGATGCGGTTGACGGTCAAGACGCCGGCGCCGCCCCCGACCTCATCATCGCCGATCTGCGCATGCCCGATTGCGACGGCTTCGTGGGCTTGCGCAATCTGCGCCAGCGTTACGCCGCCACGCCGATCCTGGCGCTGTCGGCGTCGGAGGAAAGCGAAGACGTCTATCAAGCGCTGGAGGCCGGCGCTTCGGGCTATCTCAGCAAATCCGCCTCGGCGACCAAGCTTCTCGAAGTGGCC
>JAIUNH010000520.1 GCA_020161965.1 Pseudomonadota bacterium | reverse complement strand
GCGGGGCCCGGCGTCTTGGTCGAGACGGAGACGAAGCCGTCGCACGCCCCCGACGTGCCGCCGGCCGGCAGGCCGCGATCGACCAGATGGACGCGTTTTCCCGCCTTGGCGAGTTCGTAGGCGCAGCCGGCCCCCATGATGCCGGCGCCGAAAATGGCGATATCCGTTTCGATGCGACGCATATTCTCGTACGTGTTGGCGGCGACCCGGAATCCGTGACAGGTTCCGCTTCCGATGTCCAAGCCCTTCCGCCGCCGCCATGATTCCGCCGATCTCGAAATCGAGGTCGATGGTGCGCGCATTCCCGCCCGGTCCGGCGAAAGCGCGGCCGCCGCGATGCTTGCTGCCGGGATCGCGGCGTTCGGCACCGATCCCAAGGGTGCTGCGCGCGGCCCCGCCTGCATGATGGGCGCCTGCTTCCAATGTGCTTGCACGATCGACGATGTGCCGGATATGCGCGCCTGCCGCGTTTCCGTCACGCCGGGTATGAGAATCTCGACGGCGCCCGCGCGCGCGCCGATACGATCGACACCCTCTCCAATTGAATTAGATGCGGACGTGGCGGTCGTCGGTGCCGGCCCGGCGGGCGGGGCTTGCGCCTTGGCGCTCGCCGCCGAAGGTCTGCGCGTCACGCTGATCGACGACAATGCGGCGGCGGGTGGGCAGATCTGGCGCAAGCGTTTCGATGTCGAGCAGGGCGGGGGCGCTTGGCTGCGTTCGCGGCTTGTGGCCGCGAAGGATCGCATCGATCACCGCGCCGGCTACGAAGTACTGGGGCGCGGCGCCGATGGCGTGCTGATGCTCGCCGATCGCGACGGGTGCGGCGCTGTTTCGCGCGCGCGTCATCTAGTGATCGCGTCGGGCGCCTTGGAGGTGCCGAACCCGGCGCCGGGCTGGACGCTGCCCGGTGTGGTCAATCTGGGGGCGTTGCAAATTCTCGCCAAGGCGGATGGCGTTGTGCCGGACGGGCCCGTTTTGCTCGCTGGGGCGGGTCCGTTGCTATACGTCGTCGCGCATGATTTGGTTGTATCCGGCGTGCGACCCGTCGCCGTTATCGATGCCGCCCCATGGCCCTCCATCGACGTTATGAAAGCGCTGTGGGCCGCCCCTGGCTTGTTTTCTCAAGCGCTGAAATACGAATGGAAATTGCGTTCCGCGCGCGTGCCGATTTTGCGCAGTTCCAGGATCGAGCGCATCGAGCGAAACGGCGATATGCTGCGCGTCGTCGCGACCGGCGGCCGGCGTTTCGACGTGGCCGTCGTCGGCACGAGCTTGGGCTTGCGGCCCAATATCGAACTCGCCGCGCAAGCGGGTGTGTCGCTTGCACATGATCCGCAGCTTGGCGGCTGGCATGCGCAGATCGACGCGCAAGGGGCGACGTCGCGCGACGGGATCTACGCGATCGGCGAAACGCGCGGCATCGGCGGCGCCGAGGCGGCGTTGTGCGATGGCGTGATTACGGCCGCCGCGATCGTCGAAGCCGAAGGGCGTATTCCCAGTACCGAGCTTGCCCGTGCGGCGTCGGCCGCGCGCGAAAGGCGGGCGAAGTTCATGCACGCTGCACGGGTACTTGGAAATTGGGCGCGCGTCGAAATGCCGGCAGGCGATGCGGCGTCGATCGTCTGCCGCTGCGAAGCGGTGACGCGCGGCGAGATTTCGCGCGCGACGGCGATGGGGCTATCGGGGCCGCGCGAGGCGAAGCTCGCGACGCGGGCGGGGATGGGCTTTTGCCAGGGCCGGACCTGCCATCCGGCGGTCCAGGCGGCGATCGGGGCGGACGAACCGCCCAGCTATCGCTTTCCGCTACGGCCGGTGCGCGCCGACGCGTTTGGCGCGCACCGTTGAAACTTATGCCGCGTGGCGGATCGTCGGTACGGCGTTCTCGTTCACCGGATAGGCGTCCTTGACGAACTGGCCATCGCGGCGCGCGGCGTCTTCTCGCGTGACGAAGAACAGCGTGACGGCGAAGGTCACGAAAGCGGCGATCGCGAAGCACAGATAGACGAGTTCGGCTTTGTCCATTTTGTCTCTCCCCTTGAGACGGCTCGGTTTCGAGCCTCGCCGACAAATTGCGACGATCGACCTCGCGGCACATTGATGCAGGTCAACGTCACGAAGATTTTCGCGTCCTGAACCCCGGGAGAAGGGGGGGGGGGGCCGACTCCGGTCTGGGAATAGGATTTGCGGCCGGGATTATTTGCCGCAGCGGTGCGGCGTGCCGGGAAAGTCCAAGTCGTCCGCAAATAATGCCGAAACAGCGGCTCATTGGTGAGTTTCAGGTCGCCATATAAACATATGATTTTTAACGATAAAGTCGATCGCGTAGATATGATTAAAAAATGTGCAAAAACGTACCCAGGTGTGGTTTCCCTAGAGTGTCTGACTATATTACTAGGTCAATAACCAATGCGTGTAGGTTAAGTGTCTGTTTTTTAACAATTCAATATCGACCTAAACAATCCAAAACCATTTGATAGTCTTATATTGACCCCTTCTGACGGCGCTAATAATGTAGCGAGGTCGGAATCTGGGCAGTTGGGACCGAAGGGCCACACCCGCAATTTGGCGGCTGGCCGGGGGCGGTTCCAAGGGGCGGGCAACGACAAAAACTTCGGGGCGGCAACGCCAACGAACGGAAGCGCGGATAAAAATGGCCCAAGGCGAAATCTATACAATCCGGTTGGGGCAAGACCTCGTCATCGACGGGTTCACGAGCGGCGCGACGTTGCGCTTCGAGGGATCCGGACTGACTTCGTCGAGCCTGATGATCGACCGCGACGGCGCCGACACGGTGCTGAGCTTCGTCGGATCGTCGACCACCCTGCGCCTCACAAATTTCAGCTCCAGCTATTTCAACAGCCCGAACAACTTCGCTTCCACGTTCCAATTCTCGTCGGTCGTGTCCAACAACTCGACCGGCTCGACCGGCAACGACGTCATCACCGGCGGCAACGGCAACGACGTGATCCGCGGCGGTGCCGGCAACGATTCGATTGCGGG
>JAIUNH010000519.1 GCA_020161965.1 Pseudomonadota bacterium | reverse complement strand
GGCGACCGTTCGGGCGTGGCGTTGGAGCCGTGGCTGACCGATCAATGGTTCGCCGATGCGGCGACCTTGGCCAAGCCCGCGATCGAAGCGGTCGAGAAGGGCCATACCGTGTTCGTGCCCAAGCAATGGGAGAACACGTATTACGAATGGATGCGCAACATCCAGCCCTGGTGCGTCAGCCGCCAGTTGTGGTGGGGCCATCAGATCCCGGCGTGGTACGGGCCCGACGGCAGCGTATTCGTCGAGGAAACGGAAGACGCCGCGAAGGCGGCCGCGCGCGCCAAGTTCGGCAAGGATGTCGATCTCAAGCGCGATCCCGACGTGCTCGACACGTGGTTTAGCTCGGCGCTTTGGCCGTTCTCCACGCTCGGCTGGCCCGAACAGACCCAACACCTCGCGCGCTATTATCCCGGCGACGTGCTGGTCACGGGCTTCGACATCATCTTCTTCTGGGTCGCCCGGATGATGATGATGGGCATTCATTTCGGCAATCCGGGCAAGCCGCTCGCCGAACGTGTACCCTTCAAGACCGTCTATATCCACGCGCTGGTGCGCGACGAGCGCGGCCAGAAAATGTCGAAGTCGAAGGGCAACATCATCGACCCGCTCGACTTGATCGGCAAATACGGCACCGACGCGCTGCGCTTCACGCTGTGTGCGCTGGCCGCCCAAGGCCGCGACGTGAAACTCGCGACCGCGCGCGTCGAAGGCTATCGCAACTTCGTCACCAAGCTGTGGAACGCCTGCCGCTACGCGCAGATGAACGGGGCGGCTCCGGTCGCCGGTTACGACCCGGCGAAGGTCACGCTGACGGTCGATAAATGGCTGCTCGGCGAACTCGCCAAATGCGCCAAGGCCGTGACGGCCGCGATCGACGCCTATCGCTTCAACGAAGCGGCCGAAGCGCTTTATCGCTTCGTGTGGGGCACGTTCTGCGACTGGTATCTCGAATTCACCAAGCCGCTGCTCCAGCAAGGCACGGATGCCGAGAAGGCGGAAGTACGCGCGACCACGTCCTACGTGATCGGACAGGTGCTGAAGCTGCTGCATCCGATCGCGCCCTATGTGACCGAAGAACTCTGGGAAACGCTCGGCTACAAGCAGGGCGACACGCAGCTGATGTCGGAGACTTGGCCCGAATACAGGGTCGGTCTCGGCGACGCTGCGGCCGAAGCGGAGATGAACTGGGTCGTTGACGCGATCACCGGCATCCGTGCGCTGCGCGCCGAGATGAACGTGCCGCAAGGGGCGAAGCCTGCGTTGCTGTATCGTGATGCGGACGACACGGCGAAAGCGCGCCTTTCGCGCCATGAAGGCTTGATCAAGACGCTGGCGCGTGTGGAAAGCATCGCCGCCGAAACCGGCGGCCCGACCAAGGGTTCGGCCCCGGTCGCGTTGACGGGCGCGACGCTGGTGTTGCCGCTCGCGGGCTTGATCGATGCGGGTGCCGAGCGCAAGCGTCTGGAAAAGGAAATCGGCAAGCTCGACGGCGATATCGTCAAGGCGGACAAGAAATTGTCGAACGCCGATTTCGTCGCCAAGGCCGATCCCGAAGCGGTTGCCGATCAGCGCGAGCGTTTGGCCGAAGCCAAAGCCGCGCGGACGCGCTTCGCCGTGGCGCTGGAGCGGCTCAAGGATATTTGAGCCGCCGCCGGTGTCAGGCGGATCTGACTTGCCGGAGGAATTGTTCGACGGCGTTGCGCAGATCGTTCGCTTGTCCGCCTAGATCGGCTGCGGCCCTCTGCACGAGGCTCGCGGCGCTGCCGGTATCCTCGGCCGCGCGCGTGACGCCCGAGATGTTCGACGAAACCTCACTCGTGCCGGCGGCGGCTTGCTGGACGTTGCGCGCGATTTCCTGCGTTGCGGCACCTTGCTCCTCGACCGCCGACGCGATCGTGGACGCGATCGAATTCATGCTGGCGATGGTTTCGCCGATCGACCGCATGGCTTCGACGGATTGGCCGGTCGCGCTCTGAATCTCGTTGATCTGGGCGCCGATCTCGTCGGTCGCGCGCGCGGTCTGGCTCGCGAGGCTTTTGACCTCCGACGCGACGACCGCGAAGCCTTTGCCGGCTTCGCCCGCGCGCGCCGCCTCGATCGTGGCGTTGAGCGCCAGAAGATTGGTCTGCGACGCGATCTCGGAAATCAACTGGACGACGTTGCCGATTTTTTGCGCCGCATTCGCCAGCGCTTCGACCGTCTGACTTGTCTTGCCGACATCGTCGACCGCTTTGCTCGACATACGCGCCGATTCAGTGACTTGGCGCGAAATCTCGCTGATCGAGGACGACAGTTCCTCCGTCGCCGCTGCGACGGTCTGAACGTTGGTCGAGGCTTCTTCCGACGCCGCCGCGACGGCCGTCGCCTGGCGGCTGGTTTCCTCCGCCGTCGCGGTCATCTGGGACGCCGATTCCTGCATGCGGGTCGCCTGGGTCGACACTTCCGTGACCACGCCGCCGACCTTCGCTTCGAAGCCGTCGGCCAGCGCGTTCATGGCGGCGCGCTTCTCCTCCGCGGCACGCGTTTCGGCGGCTTTCTGCGCTTCCTCCAGCGCTTTGACCTTGAGCGCGTTGTCCTTGAAGACTTGCACCGCTTTGGCCATCGCGCCGATTTCGTCTTTGTTCGAAAGGGACGGGACCTCGATTGCGAGTTCGCCCGCCGCCAGTTTGGTCATCGCACCGGTCATACCGCCGATCGGCGCGGTGATGCCCTTGGCGATCGCGTAGGCGAACAGAAGGCCCAGCACGAGCGCCGCGGCGGAAAGCGCGGCCGTGATCGTGATGTCCTCGGCGATGCTGGCGCGCAACTCGCCGTCGATCTGCGCCGTCGCCGATTTTTGCGCGCCGACCAATTCGGCGATCCGGGCGGCCAGATTTTCCGCGACGCGCGCGTTGGTCACGTTGACGAACTCCGTCATCTCCAACGTGGCGCGCGTGCCGTTCTGCAGCATACCGCGCAACGGCGCGACGGCTTGGAAGGCCGCTTCGACGGCGTTGCGCGCGGGCTTTGC